>JAATFW010000223.1 GCA_015654985.1 Sphingobacteriales bacterium
ATTATCTTTTGTTTTGTTCCATTCCAGATAACGAGATCACATCTTCTGGAATTGCCAAAGCACTTCTTAAGTCATTTGGGGGCAATGTATAAGATTGTCCATTAGTGGTTCTTGTTAAGGTAAGATTGGCTCCAAGTTTATTCAGCCTTTTAATATCAGCCCACCGCAGGCCACGCAACAATAACTCTTTCCTCCTTTCCTGAAGTACAAGGCCAAGCGCTGTTGCTGGGTCAGCAGCGGTCATGGGCACAAATGTGCCGGTCTTCCATCTTTTGACAAGTATTGTATTCAAGTCATGTATCGCTTCAATAGCTTTTCCTAATCTGGCATTACATTCAGCACGGATCAGGTAGAGCTCATCGGTTGCAATGCCCGTAAATTTGCCCGAACTGCCTGAATAATTACCCTTAAATCTGATCGAACCATCGGTGTTGGTTCTGAAAAATATAGTTTTTCTTAAATCATTGCTGGAATACGATGAATAAACATCGGGGCTGATTTTAGCGATCGTGCTAACCAATTGATATTCGGCATACATATAAGTACTAAAAATCACTTCCGAATTGAGGTCTGCAACAGGATATGAAGCACTTGCATTTAAAGTGTTAAAATCCAATATACTACTTTTCAAAGCTAATGCTGAGTCCGCACTGGCCAATGCTTTATTATAATCGCCCATAAAAAGATAAGCACGTGCTAATAAGCCATATGCAGCTGGTTTTGAAGGCCGGGTAGCTTTAAGTGGAGTAACAGGCAATAAAGAGATAGCCGACAGTAAGTCCTGAATGATCTGATCATACGTTTGCTGTACACTGGCCCTTACCGACTTTGTGTTAAAATCAGGATCTAAACGCAATGGCAGACCTAAATCAGTTGAGGCGGTACCGGCGTCATAGGGTAATGCCCAAATCTGAACGGCATCCAGATATCTGCTTGCCCTGAAAACAAGCGCCTGTCCTTTGATATTACCAGATCCTGGTAATTCTTGCTTTGCAAGATCGTCCAATATGGAATTGGATACATAAATGGCACTATAGCAGCTTAGCCAATCGTTACCATTTGCAGCTGTTGCAAATACAGTGCCCGGTTGCCAGGTGTACATGCGTTTATCGCTTTCCTGGAATAGATTGCTAAAATCGGCATCGCTCAGATAAAAATCGTCCGAACTGACTTCGCCGGATCCGGCATAGCTGGTGTTCATCGTGTTATAATTATCCAGTAAAGCCTGATAGTCCTGTGTCCCTGACGGAACAGCCAGCGTCTTGTCTGATTTCTCCTCGAGATATTTTTCACAACCGCTTAAAACGGTTGTAGCCGTAAGCAGGATTAAAACTATAAAATATTTATTTTTTTTCATGGAATAGTTATTAATTAAGATTTGCACGTAGACCGATTGAATAAGTTCTCGGGGTTAATAAAGGATATAACCCATAGTTATAATCAGGATCGATATGATCTTTATTTGCCCTCCAAAGGATACCGATATTATTAACGTTAGCGTAGATTTGAAGGCTTTTTACCGGCAGGATGTGCCATTGTTGCTTATTGATATCATAGCTTAAATTGATATATTGCAGCCTGATATGGTCACCTTTGTCGACAAGTACACTGGAACCTGCATAAAAGTTATCCCTTGCAGAATTTGTCGTAAAATCTGTGGATGGAACATTTGTCGACGATTCGTCCCCCGGCTTTTGCCATCTTTTTCCATAATCCGAATTACCCTGTGCACTGGTAAACAGATTGGTGTAGTTGATGGAATTTCTTCTGAAATAGTAACCCAATTTATAAACGACGCTAAAATTTAACGACAATCCTTTATAAGCGATGGTGTTAATAAAGGAGCCGAATTTGGTTGGCAGCACTGAACCAAAATATTGCAGATCTGTTAGCTGGGTGCCGGAACTTGTTATGGCGGTATAGTCCTTGCTAATTTGTCCGTTCAGATAACCTTGCGGATCACCCGTCTGCGGATCAAGACCTGCCCATTTATAGGCATATATAGAATAGACCGGTTTTCCCGGCACGCCGGTAACAGGGTATGAGGATGTGTTGGTAATAAAGGCGCTGCCCTGGGTGAAGTTCAGATAGTAATCAGTTACCTGATCTTTGTAATAACTAAAATTTAGTGTTGTGCTCCATACGATCGCTTTGTTTATGTTAATACTTTTAAGTTCTACATCTACTCCATTTCCTTTCATGCTTGCAATATTTTTCAACGAAGTAGTTCCTATGCCTGTGGTATAATCAATAAGTGCAGTACCAAATAGGTTTTCCCCATTCTTTCTGAAATATTCAATTGTTCCGGTCAGTCTCTCATTTGTTGTCTTAAGGTCAACGGCCAGATTCAGCATTTTCGAGGTTTCCCATCTCAGTGACGGATTGTAGTAATTATTAAAGCGGGCATAAGGAGTGGCCGTATAAGGAGATATTCCGGGATAATAGGCAATTGTGCTTACAGCAACCATAGATGGGTCAATATTTCCGCTAAAGCCGTAAGTTGCTCTAAATTTAAGGTACGGCAGGATTGTGCTGTGATAAAATGGTTCCTCTGATATATTCCAGCTCAACCCGCCAGACCAGAACGGGTTCCACTGGTCATTTGTTTTCAATCCAAATAAGTTAGAGGCGTCTCTTCTGCCGCTTGCCGAAAGCGCGTACCTCCCTTTATAAGTATAAGCAGCATTTGCATAGTATGACACATATCTTGTTGTCTGATCCCCCATAGACTTATTGTCCTGGATGAAGGAACTGCTGCCGCTAACAAAGTCGGGGTATTGACGGGTATAATCAACGTTGCCAAAAGTCAGGTTATCATCGTTGTATCCGTATAGCCTGTTTCGGTTACCTATTGTATGTGCTGATCTTATTTCATTACCGGCAATAGCCGTGATATTATGCATCCCCCAACTATGATTAAAGTTTAGCTGACCTCTAAAATTACTGGATTGTAAAAGTGAATTATTTAAATCCAGAATACCTCCCTGCGGTACTATAAAATTAGCATCACCCGAAGCATCTATCTGGGCATAACGGTTTACAAAATTACGGGCATAATAACTATCCTGGTCATTTAAGGTATTTGTGCTTCCTTGCTGCCTTTCATACTGGTATTTTAAATCAGCACTAAGCCCGTTCCATATTTGATAATTTACACCGGCACTGGCGATAATATCTGAAGATAAAGCAGTGGTGAGGGTATGCTGATAATCGGTCAGCGGATAGTAATTCCAGTCAGCTAATTTACCATCACCGGCAGATTGTTTGTAATTCTGCTCATAATCTTTTACAACGATAAGTGCGTTCCCATCCGCATCAGCAAATTGGGTATAAGGATAGAATGTATTGGATTGCGATGTGATAGAACCGTAAGCTGGTTTGCCACTTGTATTTTTTGTTTGCGTGTAATATATCCCTGATGAGACTTGCAAGGATCTTATTGGCCTGTAAATGTTTTGGAAACGAAAGTTTAACCTGCTGTAACCCGCATCAAGATTAGAAATATTCTTATCATAACCAGCGGAAGTATTCCATGAAAATTGCGCAGAGCCTCCTTGCATGTTTAGGAAATATTGCTGATTGGTGGCTTTTTGATACATGTATTTAGCAAACTGGTCTCTGATGTCAATATTCCTTAAGTTATTGATCTGTACCTGGGCCTGTGATCCAGAAATAGTTCCGTTCTTTTGTTGTAACAATAGTTCAATTACCGGAGAAAGAACAGGGTGGTTAACAGAGCTGATCTGGCTGTCATAATAACCTTTGTTAAATAACATTTGCTCCACATCGATAAAGTCAGATGAGGACATTTGCCGGATATAGGCCAAGTCGGGCTTTTTACCGATAGTGAGGTTTGAATTAAAATCAATACTTACCGGCTCATTATACTTACCCTTTTTAGTAGTAATTACAATCACTCCATTTCCTGCCCTTGCACCCCAAATGGAGGCTGCTGCCGCATCTTTTAAAATTGTTATATTTTCAACAATGTTGGGATTGATGTTATTGATATCCCCATCATATGGAAAGTTGTCGACGATGATTAATGAGCTTTTAGGCCCCCGGATAGTGCTTAAGCCCCTTACCATAATCTGTCCATCACTATTTGTTCCTCTGTCAACGGTAATGCCGTTGGCAATAGATGGGAGCCTGCTTAGAATGTCGGGGCTTACTTGCAGGTTAAACAGTTTCTTGTCAACATAGCTAAACGATCCGGTTGCCCGCTCTTTATTTAGGGATTGATAACCGGTAGATACGACTACATCTGATAACTGTGCATTCTCATTTTCCAGATAAACTTTTAAACTGTCTTTAAACGGAAGTTTAATTGGGAATACTTGCTTTTTATAGCCGATAAAAGAACATTCAATGTTAACCTTACTTCCTGAAGCAGTAATGGCAAACCGACCATTTTTGTCGGCCAATGTAGAATATCCTGTTTCCTTTATAGTAACGGTTGTACCAGGAAGCACTTTTTTATCTATGGCCGAAAATATACGGCCGTTGACTATATGCTGCGCGTTGGCACTGAAGTAACTGGTAATTATAACTAGTAAAAGTATATGTTGTTTCATGTTTGCTTTTCCTTTAAATGGGTGTTGAAATATGATGGAAGCGTGTTTGTTCCAATAAAATATCTATTCGGAAAGACTACTTTTGTCACGCAGGACAAAGATGTTCAGGTATCTTTCGGCTTCTGCTAAGTCGAGATCGTATTGCTTGAGTTCCTTTCTTAATGCTTGCAGTTCAAGATCTCCCGAGAGCCGTATATCAACATTGTCTATGTAATGTGTTTCGTCGACAATCGGAAGTTTTATGGTAGCCTCTCCATTCAGGCGCATAACCAGATAAGAGATAGGGCCATTAATTAGCTTTGATGGTTTTGCAGGAATTGAATTTTCAAGATTCCCTCCCCGGGTTTTGATCTTATCAATTGCAGATGTTCGAACAAGTACAAGGCATTTGGTTAACCGCTTTTCGATCTTTCCGAAGTAATTTGTGTAGCGGTTAAGATCCTCTAACATATATTCATACAGAGAGTCGGCTTTACTCATTGGAACAATAAGATCATAATTGTACTCATTACCAACATCCCAATACCCGTTCTCATTCCTGGTCATCGTTATTTTAGCTTTGTCCTTCACCTCCATCAGCAATCTTTTAGTACTATAGCTATCATTTAAAGCTGAAAATAAAGGACTTATCGCGTCTTCATAGATTTGAAGCATGACTGAGTTTGTTACAGATCTGCCGTTAGTTATGTTGTTGGAAGTTCTGAACCGTGTACCGCTTGGCAGACCTGCGTAATGTCCTTTTGATAATATAGAATAGTGAGATAATTCTAAGTTACCGGGAAAGTTGTCAGACAGAAACAAGGGCTTTTGAGGATCAATGTCAATCTTAGAAATAAGTTTTTTACCGTGTCCTGCTAAAATAGCATTTATGTTGGATGACGTTACTTCGTCAGCGCCAGTGATCGCTGCAACTTCTCCGCCTGTGTTTACCCAGACACAATGAGGAATACCCCTGTGTGGGAAGATTTTTTTCAGAATGGTGTCACTTACCACTGATGTGATCTCATATTTTTTGACCGTTTTTGATGCGAAGAAATCAGCGATTTTTTTCCTGTCCTCATAAGTGACAGCTATGATTTGGATTTTATCGCCAAACTCTTTTTCTAAGGCTTCCATTTTAGGAAAATTTGCTATGCAGGAACTGCACCAGGTAGCCCAGAAATCCAGAATAATGAGTTTTCCCCGGTAGTCATTCAGGGTGATAAATTTCTTGCCTTGTGGATGATTGACAACTTGAAGGGGCATATTCCGGAGATTGTAGGGAATACTGTCGCCAATGTTAAGGGGGGGTATTTCCTGCGCCTTTGCCGCAGAAAAAAGGCAAAGCATAGATAGTGCTATATATAGTGGCTTACAGGATTGCCGGAGCAAAGATTTGGGGCATAACAATCCCACCACGATGTATATCGTTGTTTTTTTCATTGTAATAAGCTTGGTTGATTTTAAAAATGGAATAGTAAATGGTAGTGGCAACTGTCATAGAAGATGCTGCTACACTACCGAAGATTAACAATCTGAAACTTACTCGGGGGACTTGATTATGTTTTTAAAGAGGTTTTTAAGTGTTGTAGCGTTTCTGTTATTAAATGAAGTTACAACTGAATCAAGCTGTATAGTATTCCTCATTCGGTAAGGACAAACCTCTATGGGAATCTTATTGGTCGTGCATATTAGAGCTGGCTTTGGTGACTTTACAAAATTATGGAAGAGCTGTTTATGAAAGTTTAAGTAGTTGAAGGACAAGCAAGCTCTCCGCTTATTATATATATAAGCTATTGACTTCCCTTGCCCCAAAAAAGGCACAGGCCTCTTTCCTTCATCACTGAGTCCTTTTGCTATTGAAACGTTTTCTCTGTTATTAGTTGTTTGTTTACTCATTATCGATATATCTCAATAACAAGTCTTAGCAGGAGGCTTAAAGAACAAAAGGGTTGGAACCTACCCGCTATTTGATCCCAGGCTGTGACAAGCCTCCGCCGAAACGGACGAACCACAAATGCGTAAGTAGGCCCAACCCTTTTGGCTATAGGGAATGGGCGCTTTAACTTACTCTTGCGGTTCTAAGAACTGTCACATTCGGGATGCAAGACTTGTTAAGCGCTAAACCTCTTTTACGAAGAAGCGCAAATGTAAATAACTTTCGGAGTATTTAATTACTCTGAGTAACCAAAGATACTTAGAACATTGCTTTTATTCAATGGAAATAAGTTGTTTTTATTTGTATTTTGGTTGTATTTTTACTTAATTTGTTTGTATTAAACAATAAATCGCTTCATGGATAAAAAAGACAAGCAAAGAACAAAAGAGAAAATCGGCCCAAAAGTTAGGAGGCTACGACAAATTAAAGGAATGAGCCAAAAGGTTTTTGCTTCTGAATTGAATATTTCTCAACAAGCCGTATCTAAGATTGAACAAAGTGAAATTGTTAATGAGGAAACCTTGGATAAAATTGCAGAAGTATTAGGTGTTTCTATTGAAGCAATTATTAATTTTGACGAAGACGCTGCATTCAACAATTTTATCAGTAAAAATGAAATTATAAATCAGCGATGTGAGGTTACTAATAACTATGACTCTATTGATCAGGTCAAGGAGCTGTACGAGAGATTGCTTAATAGCGAGATTGAAAAAAATAATCTGTTAAGGGAGCTATTAGAATTAAGAAAGAGATAGAAGTTGCAATTGTCGCCCCCTATCTATAATGTCATTTATATGGAACAGTCAAATATTATTAAAAAACAAAGACATCAAGGACTTCAGGTCAAACATGTATTGGAGCTTTTTAACGTACCTGTTGAAACTCTTATAACTGGTTTAAATCTTACTCAGTCGGATATTTTAGGAATATTTTCCAGTTCTGTAGTAAAAGAGGAGCTTCTAAACAAAATTGCTTCTTTCCTAAACATCCCTGTTGATGTTATTAAAAATCTCAATGATGAGGTCTCGTTTAGCACTACTATTCTTTCAGAAAACAATACAATTATTAATTACAATTATTGCATTAATCAGAATTCAATAGAAAATATTTCTAAAATCTATGAAATTGTTAGGGATTTGGTAAAAAAAGAACAGGAGCCAAAATCTGATTGATAAAATCCACTCACTTGTAGCTATTTATTCTATTCAGGCATAGGCCTTTAGTAATAAAAATCATGTTACCTATCCGCTTGTTTAATTCCATAACATACTTTCTTTGGGGAAAATAGGATGAGGTCGATATCTGGCTGCTTTCTAGTTTTACACAAAGACTAAGAGGTTGTAATATAAAATGCACATTCAATAAAAACAGGCAACGAAGAGCAACCGACGCAAATTAAACCAGACTGCAGTTTCAATCATATTCTGCAAATGTAATAGGGGTTGCTGTGACAACCTCTCGCCACCAAATGAAACGCAACGAAAAAGGCTCCTTAACGTAGCTGTTGCCCCATTACAGGAGCCATCATATTTTAAAGCGGGAGTGCAGAAATTACAATCTCTGTATTTCATCAGGAGATAATCCTGTAAATTTGCTGATCTGAGCGACTGGCAAACCATCGGCTTTCATTGCCCTGGCAATATTGCGTTTTTCCTCTTCCCGACCCTTCTTTTCCACATAGGCAAACGCATTTTGCGTATCCCATTTTTTCATATTGTCTGTTTTCATGGGTTCTCAAGAAATCGCTACCGCTAAGGTTGCCTTTAAACTTGCTCCATATGCCATACGTTCCTCCGTTGTTAATTCTGATACCCCTGCTATACTGAAGATCTTCTGAAAACCAGCTTGTCAGAACTGGTTACAACCCCTGTATTTCTTCAGAGGGCAAGCCGGTACCTTTTGCTATATCCTCAATGGGAACACTCAAATTCTTAATTTTTAGGTTGAATGATCCCAAAGTTCTTAATCCTATTTATATCCCGGCAGAATGCGCACTTTTTCCTACGCTTTTTAGTCTATATCAACAGTGATATCTACTTGCCTAAGTGGCTAATTGCTTCCGGGGCGAAATTTATCACGTCGGCATAAGTATCCTAAACTTGCAACCGGCGAAGCTACATCGACAGGGAGGGAATCCCTGGTGAAGGTTGAAGAGAAGGCATTATAAACAGTAACAGATGTATTTACAATCCAAGTACTATGTCGATACTAAGCCCTGTTGTTTTTGCAATCGTTTCAACAGGAATTCCTTCTTTTTTTAGCGAACGGGCGATTGCTATTTTCTCCTGCTCTGCTTTTGCACGTTCTTCTCTTACCCCCCATTTATATAAAGGGTCACGCTCTACCTTAAAAAATGTTTTTACTGATTCCATAGCGGCCTCAAATTGATCTACTAAATTACGAATTTGTACTAATATCTGCAACTGGTTAAAATAACGGTTCTTCGAAAGGTCGCTGCTGGTTTCTGCGGTTACCGCCTTCAGAACCTGGGCAATCACCTCTTCTGCCGGATCTGCTCCAAAATTCCCCAATACGGCTAATACCTTTTCTTCCGGTCTGCTGGCCTTTAAGAAAACCTTGTAGTCGATTTCCGACAGGTTGATAATGTGGTACCAGTAATGAAGGTCTTCCTCGCACAGAGTATCTTTCATGCTGAGCTTCTCACTGCCCATATACAGCACATACTGTTTTACCGGCAGCTTATGCTTCTGCCAGGCCATTACCCGGTATTCAAGCATCCTTGCCAGCATATTCGGATCATTCTGCGACTGCCATTCTATGTTCAGAATATAGGTTTGTCCACTGCGGTCGGTTACCAAGGCAAGGCGGTCAACTTCCCGCTCTTTGGTATGCTGAAGCTTACTGGTCAGGATTTCCTTTTTTACAATCTCTATGCCCAGGATGTTTTTGATGATTCCAGGAAGGGCTTCGTCCTGATTTTCTTTTAGGATCTTATCGTACCGACCGGGCAGATCTGAAGGCCCCGAAGTTTCTGACATGGCTTTAGTTCGTGTTTTGTACATTCAAACTTTAAAAGTTGATGGTTTCATAAAATGATGCTGGTCACTTTCACAGGTCTGGTAATACAATAGTTAGTTCCTAACTCAGATACCCAAATCCTAAAACTGATGAGTTTCATACATTGTATTTGAGCCCAAAAGCAGGAAAGACATCATGGAATACCTGGGATTCAGCAGCCAAACCAAAAACTACCAAAGGTACATTGAACCTCTCCCCCTCAAACAGGTCGTTGAGAAATTCTATCAGGATCTCTTTTCGGGGTTCTGATAAGAAGTAGAAGCGGAACCCATAGTCAGTAAGAGGGTCTATATATTTGGTTGTCAGCGGTTGATTCAGATCGCTCATGTCCATAGTTACAAAATGCTGTCACTTTTAAAAAATCACAAAAACAAGTTCCTGTAATAAAGTTAATTTCATATTTAAGTTATTACAATACGATAAAGGAACACATCTTTATATTTGTTTAATTTCTTATAAGGTAAGTTAAAAATGTGATGGAAAAAATTGCGATTAGAAACTTCGGGCCTATCACTCAGATAGAGATTGAAATTAAAGATATCAATCTCTATATAGGTACTGCCTCAAGCGGAAAAAGTACGGTAGCTAAACTGATAGCTATATTCAAAAGCGGACAGCTTTATCAGGCAGCAGATGCAATGGGCCAGTTTAGAAAAATGCTGGCCACCTACAATATCGATTTTAATATTGGCATAAATACAAGCATCAGGTATGAACGCGACAGCCTTTACTACGAAATAAGGAGCGATTCCGTTGATACCAATTACGCGGCATTGAATGATCCCAACGTTCTCAATCCGATTTATATCCCGGCAGAACGCGTATTTTTCTCTACGCTTTCCCAATCGATTTTTGGGTTAATCAACAGTGATATCTCTTTACCTAAGTGGTTAATTGACTTCGGGGCAAAATTTGAAAAGGCCAGAAGCTCGATTAAACGTTTTACTATAGATTTCCTTGATGCCAGTTATGAATTCCGTGACGGAACTGATTATATAGAGCTTTCAAATCAGACTACCATTAAAATGGCCCAGGCTTCCAGCGGGATACAATCGACGATACCGCTGTTATTGGTCGTTCAGTATAATACTAAAAACACAAGACACAGTGACGATGTTTTCGTAATAGAAGAACCGGAACTCAATCTATACCCGTCCTCACAAAAAGATCTGACTGAATTCATTATCCGCCGCATCAATCAATCGGGAGACAAGCTTATTATAACCACTCATAGTCCTTACCTGTTAACCACCATTGATAATCTGATACAGGCGGAGAATGCGGCCCGGACGAATGACTTGCTTAAGGCTAAAGTAGAAAAACTGGTACCATCGTCATTGTGGATTAACTTTGACAATGTGTCCTGTTATTATTTTAACGATGGAACAGCTAAATCTACCCTTGATCATGAGATCCGTTCTATTGGTCCATCTAATATTGACGATGTATCTGCTGAACTTGGCGAAACGTTTGAAAATCTGCTCACTCTAAAATACGCGGAATAGATAATGGCGTGCGATAACCTTAGATCAATTTTGAACAGCGATGCCGCCTGCTTTTCCACTGCAGGCAGTGCAACCGAAAATGGTAAGAAGTTTTTCTTTAACAATCCCGCAAATAAAAAAATATGCCGGGTACATGTGGACAACTGCCTCATTAAGGATCAGTCAATAAAGAAATGCGACTATTTATTTGAAATTCAGGAAGACAGCAGATATTATCTGGTAGAGCTGAAAGGTAAATCTATTGACATTGCAATTGAACAGATTACCAGTACTTTTGAATTTGTAAATAAAAAGATCAAGGCACCTGCGGCAAGTTATACCGGAATAATCGTCTCCAGTGCTGTTCCAAAAGCAGCAAATCAAAAATTCAAAAATCTTCAGGATAAACTATTTCGCGATAAAAAGCTACTGGTTAAAAGAAAGCAAAATCAGTATGAAGAAAGAATATAGATTTCATTATCCTTAAAAGGACAAGATAATTTCAAAAATTTGCACATCCTTCAAGATAAAGCAACGAAGATCTGCCCAAAACAAAAAAACAAGAAGATGATATATCTTTTTTAAGAGGTTCCGGTTCGCAATTGCCTAAACATGACAAGTAATTGGGCTATATAACCTGGAATTTGAGGCCCCATGCAAGGTACTATTTTGCCGGTTCTCCCGGCTTTCATTTCTTCTTCGCCTTGAGAGCGGCGCGTACTTTCCTGACGAAAGATAATGGAACTGTTGCTGCTTCGGCTGCTTGCTCGTCTGAAAAACCGAATTTTACAATCAGGTTCTCTACAAAGAGATAGCTCTTTTTCTCTGCCCCCAGTTCAATCCCTTCCTGGCGGGTAAGTTCCTTTACTGTTTCAATAATACCCATAACGTTTGTCCTTCCTGTTAAGCTGTCGATTTCACGATCAAAGTTACGATTTAATTCCGGATTTTTTACAAAGATCATGTTGGTTAAGAACCAGATAAAGCGTTCGATCTGTTCATGCGAATACCGCCCGCTGGTGATCATCGCACGGGCGATCAGCGTCCGCTCAGCGTTAAGCTGTTCCTCCGGCACCTTGCCTTCAAGCAGCGCCTTGCGGGCCGTTAAAACGATCAGGGCGAAGGGGTTGTCCATGGCAAGGAGTTCCTCTTCCGAATGATCGAAGATATGATACGTCCGGTACTTATAGATGATCTCTGTATCCAGTACCTTGCGGCGGTAATGGTCGGGCCGCTTCTGCTGCTTATCGCCTGTAAAGACAGCGATGGCTGCCACCGGGGCATTGAACCGGTCGAACAGGCGGAGCCCATACTCAAACATCCTGCGGCTGAAACCGGCTTTATTACCACCCTCGAATTCCAGATGGATGAGGATAAATTCAACGCCCCCTTTTTCAATACACTTTCACCAGCAGGTCGGCATTGCGGGTGCCGCCCTTCTTCTGCCGCTCCGGGAAAATCTCCCTAAGCTCTTTGTCCATTATTTCCAGAGGCTGGTCGAAATCGAAGATCTCATCGGCATCGGGATAGAAGAAGCGCAGCAGGTCGGGGAAGTTTTCTTCGCAGGCGCTCTTCATTAATATGTCCGTCTTTTTACGGGGATGATCAGCCATGACAGGATCAAAGCTAACATGCTTTGCAGAAATCGAAAATGACCTGCGTCACTTTTAGCGATTTACATCTGACATATGTTGGAAACATATTAATCTTCCAACAATTCGTCAAAATCATCATGCATGATATCCCTGCCCCTGACACTTCCAAACTTCGGCTGGGAGATTCTTTCATTAAGAAGCCTGGCAGGACGGTTTACTTCCTTTTGTACCCCAACCCCAAGGAAATAGCCCGGCTTCCCTATACATGGTCAGTCTGGGCGGTTCCGTTTCCTTTTAGTATATCCAGGGTTTCCTGAAGGTACGCTATGTATCTGTTCTTTTGGACGTTTTCATCCAGCAACAGCTTTACCTGCTCGGCTCTTGCGTGAGTTAGAAAAACTGCATTTAATTAAAGTCCTGAAAGAAGATATTACTCCCGCTAAAACCAAACTATCTGATAAATACAGGGGAACTATCAGTAAAGAGCAGGGAAAAAGCCTGCCCTTGCTGAGGCTTGTGAGACAATAGACGAAATAACCGGCAATAGTTGTTGACTGGATACCAATATTGTAATTGAGGTATTTTCCGGAAATAAAGACATCGCCGGTCAAACAAACAAACAAACTGGATGATTTTTATATATCCTCTGTGCGGTGCCGGGTGAACTGTATACAGTCATTAATAGTACTACTTTGCCGGTTCTCCCGGCTTTTATTTCTTCTGCGCCCTTGAGTGCGGTCCGTACTTTCCTGACAAAGCTTACTGGTAGCCTATCTAAGCTAAAACCAGGAAGCTCCGTAGAGTCATCGGTATCAATATTACATTTCATCTATAAAACTGTTCTTCAAAGGAAGATGAGAGATCGACAACTTGTTTTATATGCAGCTTATATGAACTCGCATATAAAACAAGTTCATCTTAGTTTGTTTCGGAAGAACTAATTAGTGCGGAGTCCTGGGGCAGATGCTTTCTCCTTAACTAAAGGACATAGACGAGTACGATACCATGTTGCATCGTTATTCTGTCCTTAAACTTTTTGCCGGATTAGTCAGGGCAACCTTCATTGCCTGCGAACTAACGGTCAGGAGGGCCAGCACTAACGCAATAAATCCTGCCGCAACAAAGATCCACAAGCTGATCGTGGTCCTGTATACGAACTCCTCCATCCATTTATTCATAAAATACCAGGATATGGGCCAGGATATACTATTTGCAAGAACTACCAGAACTATAAATTCCTTAGAGATGAGGCAGGATATACTTTTAACGCTTGCCCCTAATACTTTGCGGATTCCAATTTCTTTTGTACGTCTCTGTGCTGTAAATACAGAAAGGCCGAATAAGCCCATGCAACTAAGGGCAACTGCAATTGAAGCAAAATACTGAAAGAGCACCGAAGTCTGGATTTCTCTCCTATACATGGCTTCAAAATCCTGGTCCATAAAACGGTATTCAAAAGGATAAAGACTATCAAATGATTTGCAGATCTTTTCAATAGCGGCAACCGCTTCCCTGGCAGTTTCCGATCTCATCTTCACATACAGTACCGCCCCGTTGTCTGCCGAACGTTTTATTCTGAATATCGCAGGCTGAACCTCAGCCTTCAGCGAATTACTGTTAAAGTCTTTAAGTACCCCTTTGATTTGTCCGGGGATCTCCCATAACAGAATAGTGGTACCTATTGGATTTTTTAAGCCCATCATCTTCACTGCTGCTTCATTTACAAGGTAACAGGTGCTGTCTGACGGCAATCCGGTAAAGCCGCTTCCGGCAACAAACTTCATCCCCATCAGGTCTGTAAAGTTCCAGGCAACATTCATAGGGGCAATATGTGCCTGGTCGTTATGCTTGCCGGGCCAGCTAATGCTGCTTGTTGATGAAGAAAACCCAAGCAGATTATCCGATGCATAGGTAGCACCTGTAATGTTTTTATTTGCTGTCAATTCCTGTATAACAGCATCTATTTGCCTGCCCATTTTTGCGCTTATCCCGGCAACAAGAAGATTTTCCCTGTTGTATCCCATGTTCTTTTGCTGGATATAATTAAGCTGTTTGGTAACAATGATCGTGCAAATGATCAGTGATATAGAAAAGCCAAACTGAAAAATAACCAGAACCTTTCTGAATATTCCACCTTTAGGCCCCTTACTAAAATTTGTTTTCAGTACTTCACCGGGATTAAAAGACGACAATATCCGGGCCGGGTAAACACTTGCCAGTATAATGGTCGACAATGCTACCGAGGCTACAATTTTAAGAGAAGACCACTGCCAGTAACCGATCGTATAACTTTTTCCGCTGATGTTCTGATATATGGGAACAAGAGCAATTAACAAACCAACTGCAAGTACCAGTGCTATACAGAAGATTAAGATAAACTCGATGATAAACTGCACCAGCAACTGTTTTCTTCCTGCTCCTGCTACACGACGGAGACCTACTTCTTTTGCTCTTTTAACCGCACGGGCAGTCGAAAGATTTACATAATTGATTACAGCAATAACAATGATCAGAATACCCGTCAGGAGAAACATTTTTACCACTCTGATCCCCGACGGGCTCATGTCGGGGTTATACAGATGAAGCGAGTTTAATGGTTGTAAGATATAATTTACATCCCCGGGTTTTGTCCTGGGGCTGTTTTTAACATATGCTGCAGTAAGTTTTTTTTCAACGGAAGAGATATTTGTTCCTGGCCGTAGTTTGAAAAAGGTATTAAAGTTGAAATCTCCCCAATTTCCATCTACTGTTATCCTCCGGCCATTTTCTCTGAATATGTTACGCACATAGTCCATTGACAGAAGCATATCAAACCGCACTGAATTTTGCTGAGGCATATTTTCAATTACAGCAGATACGGTATAAGACTCCAGCTTCTCCCCTCCTTTTAAAATTTTACCGGTTGCATTTTGTACCGATCCAAAATACTTAACAGCAGCGTCACGGCTGAGAACCATACTGTACGGATCTTTCAGGGCCGTAAAAGCGTCTCCTTTAATAAACAAGATATGAAATAAGCTGAAAAAAGAGGGTTCGGTAAAGGCTGCATTTTTCTCCAAAATGGGATTGCTGTTATTTACAATGGACATTTGCCAGCTCTTGATCATTACAGCATTTTCAACCTCCGGAAAACTCTTTAAAGCCAGGGCAGATATCGGGGCCGGTGTTACGGTCCAGGTATCAAAAGAATTATCTCCCGTTTTTATTTTTGCGTTAAGACGATAAATATTATCCGCGCCAGGCAAATCTCTGTTGCCGGTAAGTTCGTCATTTACCCCGCAAAATATCAGAATACTTACTGCCAGACCAATAGCCAATCCCAGAATGGAAATAATGGAGTATACTTTATTGACAGTTAAGTTACGCCATGCTATTTTTAAATAGTTGTTAAACATTTCTCCAATGATTGTGTCACAAAATCTATTATAATAATCTTTTTTGCGCTGCCCCCTGTAGATCTGTAAGTCTTTATATTTTCATATAGAGCTCCCTTATCCAAAAAAGAGCCATTGATCTAAAGATCTTATTAATAGCGGTTTATTCTTTATGAGAGGATTAAAAATGTCCGTATTTGCACTTTTACTGTTCAAAAGTGAACACTTAAAGACGCAGGCTTCTGCAACGCCACTGCTGATAATATATTAATCGTTGTGCCTTTTTCCAAGGGTTAATTGCATGAAGCGGTCATTCTGTGCTCTGAACCGTAGCTTAAAATAGCCGTGCTCATCTGTAAGAGTAGCCTGAAGAAGTCTCTTTTCATACACACTCGCATTTACGATCCGTTCACCGGTACGGTCATCAACTACAAATCCGCTAAATGACCAAGGTTTCAGTAACCAGGGAGTTATCTTATTTTCAATGTATTTAAAGCCGTTTCTGATGGTCATAATCGCTGACTAACCTAATAAAAACTCCGGCTAACCTAATAAAAAAACTCCGCTTTGCAATTTGCAAAACGGAGAAAGGCACGTTTGACTGAATTGTAAAACTATTACTTGCGATCCAGATTCCAGATCTTTAAGCTTTTGATAATTGCACTTCCGTCTGAGAAAGCAGAAAGTCCGGTGGCATCCTTGTCGGGATAGATCATGGTAGTGATCACTTTCCCGCCATCGTTACCAAACACCTCCAGGGATGATTTATCAAGCAGTACTTTGATCTTAACGATCCCGTTCACTGCTTTCAGAGGAGCCGTTTGAACAAGGTTTTCCGGCGATTTATTGCCCTTTTCAGAACCGGTGCAATCCACAAAAAGCTGCTCCTTTCCGGCATCGTAGCCAACAATTACTTTCTTTTCAGTACCCGCTTTCTCAGCCACGTTAAACGATACCCGCTTAGACCCTTTAAGATCAAACTCTGCATCAATCCACCAGGCGTTACTATTAACCGGTAATTTTAAGCCGGAGTTATCTATGCGGGTATTCTTTTTTTCAAGGGCACTTCCTTTAGAATATTTTGCCAGTGATGCCGTTACAAAGATGGAAGGCAACTGATTAAGTACCAACCCGTCAGGACTTGTTTTTAATGAAAGATCACGCGGAATGGACATCTGCCCCTTCCATGGGTAAGTTTCGGGCCTCCCGTTTTGTAACCAGCCTAAAAGTACCTTTTTATTTTTGGGTGCATCCCGCCAGGCAATTGCTGCATAAAATGCATCGCCATAATCCACCGTTAAAACCTTATTATTTTCATTCGCGTTTTTAAAGCTGATACCGTCAAAATCACCAACAAAGTACTGCATCAAAGGGCCGTGTTCTCCGCCCGAGGAAACAAACAATACCCATTTGATATTTGCAGGATTACCATCAACCACCAGGGGCAGCAGAGAGGGGCATTCCCAGCCATTTTTTGTATAGCCGGAAGGTCCGAAATCGCTCAGTTTAGTCCATTCCTTTAAATTTTTGGAACCATAGAAACGTACCATATGCTCATCAACCATTGCCACTGTCATGATCCATTGTTTAGCAGGTTCGTACCAGAACACGTTAGGGTCTCTGAAATCGCGCATGTTCAGATCGATCACCGGGTTATTTGTATACTGCTTAAAACTTATCCCCCCGTCGTTACTGTAAGCAATGTATTGCGACTCTTTCTTTTGCCTGGGCTGATCAGCAGTAAAAATAGCAACCAATGGCGCCTTACCATTGATACCAAAACCGCTGCTGTTGTTTTTATCAAGCACTGCCGATCCTGAATAGATCCAGGTAGTGGTATCTTTGGTGATGATCTCAGGAATAGCAACCGGCAGATTTTTCCAGGTAACGAGGTCTTTACTGGTTGCATGGCCCCAGCTCATATGGCCCCATTTATTTTCAAAAGGATTATGCTGGTAATACAAGTGAAATTCCCCGTTTAAAAAGATCAAACCATTTGGATCATTGGTCCAGTTGGCCGGAGGAGTAAAATGATATGCAGGCCGCCATTGCGGCGTTGGTACTGGCTTCTCCTGGGCAAACATGCTTCCTGTTACCAGAAGAAGTACTATGCTTAAAAATTTAGATCTGTTCATATTCATGCTATTTTAAAACGCTTTCTTAATTATTTGTTAATTGGTGATAAGGCCGAAGGTATACTTTGATTTCCGGTTATATCGCTTTTTGCATTTTTGAAACCGTACCAGTAAGTTGTCGCTGCGCAGTCTGCTGTTCCGTTTTCCCAGCCAAGCATTTCCAGGCTATAGCGAAATTTGCTTTTAAAAGGAACGGCGTCAAGGTTTCTGGTGCGTGTAAAGGTATTATGGCCGAATGAATCCTGATTATCTGCACGCGGGGCATTGGCAAAGGGAGTCTGGTATAATACCACCGGAGCCCATGAAGTATTGTAATAATCTTCGGTCCCCGTTCCGTATTCGTCGGGGAAGGCGGCGTTATCCACCCATAGCTTTTGATCACCTTCGCCATACCATTTATGCATATGGTTATAAACAGAAAAAGTGTCTCCTATAAAAACCCCTCTTCCTGTTATAATGTTGAAGTCCCACTCAACAGGCTTATATTCCTCCGTTTGCCTGATGGCCACATTATTTTCACTTTTCCAGCCTGCATGAAAGTACATGCTGTTCTCACTCCACTTCCATGGACTGGTAATGGCCGATAACGATGCATTTACAGGCTTATCGCCCAGATTCAAAAGCGATATCCTGGCAGAAGTTTTATAGGGCATTACCCACCTGCTGATAAGGCTGCTGTCTTTACTTACCGACCGGTACCAGCTTTGTAATGGCCGGCTTCCTATGCCGCTGCCCGCAAAATCGCCTAAGGGGCACCACACGGTTTCTTCACCGTCAAATTGTATTTTAAGTATCGCTGACCGCAGCGCCTGTTCGTAATCATCGCGGTTCGCCGTTTTTATTTTAACAACTATATACCTGATGGCGGCAGCTCCTCCCGGAAGCTCTGCATTAACCTGCTTCTGCGGAAGTATTTCTTTTTCAATTTCCACGCTTTTGCCGCTTACAGGATCGCCGGGATGCAAAAGTCTTTCATTGACAGAGCTGGTCAGTTCAAACAGCGAATTAAGTTCCTTAAGGCTAAAAGTTCTGACTTTAGTCCCTGCTATATAGGTACGGTAATTCACCTGGTAATAACGCGGCTGGTTATCCGCGTCATTATCCTCGAAGGTAATCTTGCAATGCTTTGCGTATGGTATTGGCAGGTATAATGTACTTCCCCCTTTTTCTTTAGGCTCATAGCTGGAGTGCGGTTGAAGTAATGCGCGACCCAGGTTCAAGCCGATTTTCATCAGATCGTACGCCGGAATAATAATGGAAGGAGTTTTACTATTGTCAAAATAGATCCTGATCTTTCCGTTTCGCTTAAACGTTGTTATCCAGAACCTGACGATGGCCCCCGGGCCTTCTGCATCCATCATCACTTCTTCTTTATGCCCGCCAGCGATTTCTGTTCTTATATACTGCGACCGGTCATCATTGGCAAACCACCCCGGTTTAGCAGGCGAAACCGATCTTCGGTCATAGCTGCTGGCCTGCGATTCCTTATAAAAAGGCTCCGGCCACCGGGCAACCGTGGTATTATCGGCTAGATCCTCCAGTAAGGTCTTTAAGGTCACAACCTTTTGAGCAAAGCAATGAAGACTTGCGAGGCCTGAAAAGACGATCATTATAATCCTGAATTGCATATGTTCTGTACAGTGTGTCAAATTAAGTATTATATATTCTTGTTACCAGCCTGTTCAGATAATAAGCAACGTTCAGCAGAGCGCCCGGTTGAGGGCCTTCTGGCAAAATATCCCGTAAAATCTCCCCGTAACATAGAACAGGGATAATTGATGCCGTTGTGTTATTGTTCATATTAATGTACGATTAAATTGGATCCGATCTGTTCGAGGGTTTTTCCTTTTGTTTCGGGCATGAAGCGCCAGACAAATATCAACTGAAGCACCATCATGACGCCGAAGAAGAAGAATGTGCTGCCTCCGCCCACTTTTTCAGACAAATAAGGAAAGCAAAAGGCAATGACAGCCGCCATGATCCAGTGCGTGGAACTGCCGAGGGTTTGCCCTTTTGCCCTCACCTGGTTCGGAAAGATCTCCGAAATAAAAACCCATATTACAGCACCCTGCGAAAAGGCGAAAAAGGCAATGAATACCATCACATACACCGGTATGGCGAAGACGCTAAAACTTCCGGAGAAAAAAGTATAAGAAACCAGCGACAGGGAGATTATCAGGCCGAACGATCCAACCAGCATCAGTATCCTTCGCCCAACTTTATCAATAATGTTGATTCCAAGTAAGGTAAAGATGAAATTGATCAGGCCTATTCCTACCGTAGACAGCAGCGAGGAGTGCGCACCAAGTCCGGCCATTTCAAAAATTCGCGGTGCATAATATATAATGGCATTTATTCCCGATACCTGGTTGAAAAAGGCAAAAACAATAGCCAGTATCACCGGCGTTTTATAACGGCTGGAAAACAGGCTTTCATTTTTTTTCCTACCGGTATTCTTTATACCCGATCGTTGAATGGCCACCAGCTCTTCATCACAATTTAAAGGGTCGATTATCCGGAGGATCTCCAGGGCACGGTTCGTTTCACCCCTCTTCAGGATGAGCCATCGCGGGCTTTCAGGGATAAAGTATATTAAAACCAGGAAAACCACCGATGGCACAGCCTGCACGCCAAGCATCAAACGCCATGAAGCATCACCCACCTGGCTTATCAGGTAATTAGACAGGTAAGAAATCAAAATACCCAGCACCACATTGAACTGGAATAATCCTACCAGCCTTCCGCGCTTATCTGCCGGGGATACTTCCGATATATAAACAGGGGCTGTTACAGACGATGCACCTACTCCTAAGCCGCCAAGAAATCTGAATACTAAGAAGATATACCAGTTATTCGTCAGCGATGTTCCTAACGAGGCAAGCAGATAGGCAACAGCAACAAAATAGAGTGTATTTTTGCGCCCGAAATAATCCGACGGTTTGGAGCCCAGGAGCGAACCGATAACCGTACCTATCAAAGCAATGGAAATTGTTAAGCCATGTTCCAGAACAGAAAGGTGCCAGTAGTGCTGGATGGCCTTCTCTGCGCCCGAAATTACAGCAGTATCAAAACCAAACAGGAAACCTCCCAGGGCTACAACCATAGACCACGCCATGACGGAATTTTTACTCATAATAAGTTTATAATTATAATTTAGTTTACCGCCTGCAAATTATCACGGATGACGGGTTTGAGAGTACCGAAATGCTATCAAAAATCTTCAAAATTGTATATATATTCAAACCATTGATCGTCAAACAATTACATCATTTGTAAAATTAAATCTTCGATACTGTATCACCAATTCTTCGTTATTGTAACATGCCGGGCCTGCCGGAGGCAAAAATTATCACCGTGACTTTAGCTGAAATAAAAACATTATTCCTAATTTTAGTCGCGGAAGCTCTTTTCCCTCCAATTATTGCCTGGTTAAAAATTATTTAACTCAATATGCGTCAGCAAAAGCCATTTATTTATATGTCGGGATTGACAGTTATTTTACTGCTGATAGCCGTATGCGGACTCAATTGCAGTAAGGAGTCCAAAAAGCAAACCTTCACTATTGCATTTTCACAATGTACAGGCCTTGATTTATGGCGTAAAACCATGCTTAATGAAATGAAAACCGAGCTGTCCCTTCATCCCGGTGTTAATTTCATATATGCAGATGCACATGGCGACAGTAAAACTCAGGTAAGGCAGGTTTCAAAGATGCTCCGCGAAAAAATAGACGTTCTGATTATTTCGCCGAACGAAGCCCAGCCGCTTACTGCAATAGTAGATGAAGCATACCAGAATAATATCCCCGTAATTATTATCGACAGAAAAACGTCATCTTCCCTATACACCGCTTATATAGGGGCAGATAATTACGAATTGGGAAAGATGGCAGGGCACTATTTAGGTGCACTCTCTAAAGGACCGGTAAATTTAGTGGAGATAACGGGCCTGCCCGGATCGTCGCCTGCCATTGAGCGCGACCGCGGTTTTACAGACGGCGTTCAACGATTTCCCAATATTCATATCAAAACCAAAATCCACGGCGATTGGCTAAAGCAAAACGCCGAAAAACAGCTATGGAAAATAAAAAGTCAGCTAAACGATATAAATGCCGTTTTTGCACATAACGACAATATGGCCCTGGGTGCACGCACTGTATTGAATGCCTTAAAATTAACCGGCAAAATAAAAGTGATCGGGGTAGATGCCCTGCCCGGCGAGGGCGGAGGCATGCAGATGGTTGATGATAAGCTGATTAACGCAAGCCTGGTTTATCCAACCTGCGGCAAAGAAGCTATCGCTACAGCGTTTAAAATACTGAATAAGGAACCTTTTGCACGCGAAAACATATTGAAATCACTGGTGGTCGATTCAACAAATGTGCAGTTGATGAAAATGCAGGTAAATAAAATAAACAGCCAGCAAAGCGACATCATTAAACAGCAAAGCCTGCTGGAAGATCTGCAAATGGTATATAAAGGCCAGCAGATGATCCTGAACATTATCGTGATCTTATTGGTGCTGGCCATTATTTTCGGAGGCCTGGCATTTTTCTCACTGATGGAAAACAGGAAGATCAACAAAAGCCTCGAAGCCAAAAACAATGAGATACAATCGCAGCGGAATCAGTTGATTGAAATGTCGGCAAAGGCAGAAGCAGCTACAGAAGCCCGGCTAAACTTTTTCACCAACGTTACGCATGAGTTCCGTACCCCGCTTACCCTGATGCTGTCGCCTTTAAATGATATGCTTTGCAACGAAAAACTTACCGGTCTGGCAGGAAATGCACTGGGAATGGTCAATCAGAATGCTTACAGGTTATTAAAACTGGTGAATCAACTGATAGATTACCGCAAAATCGAAATTGATAAGCATAGCGTTAAAGCGTCGGAAAATAATATTGTAGAATACGTCAGGGATATTGTAGAAAGTTTCAGGTTCCATGCTAAGAAATTAAAAGTTCAGCTATACCTTATTCCAACAGAAAGGGAAATCATAGTATGGTTTGATGTAAATATGCTCGATAAGGTATTTTTCAACCTGCTTTCCAACGCTATAAAATTCATTCCCGGAGAAGGCAGTGTTAAAGTTTATCTCCGTAAAGATGCCGGTTATGTTTATATAGATATACAGGATAACGGAAGCGGCATGTCTGAAGAAGACGCCTCGCTGATATTCGATCAGTTTTACCAGGCCGATAATGCGCCCCGGCTGGGTTCGGGCATCGGACTTTCGCTGTCAAAGGAAATTATCGGGTTTCATCACGGACAAATATCCGTACAGACCAAAAAGTGGGAAGGAACAACCTTTACCATTTCGCTTCCTTTAGGAGAAAGCCACTTCGATGCGGCAGAAAAAATACCAAACAAAAATGAGTGGCCGGATATGGATGAGCAGTCGAGGCCCTACCAGGAGGATATCGCAGATCTGCATCAACCGATAGAAACAGACTTTACGTGCACACCAAAAGAGCTGTCGGTTTTAATTATTGAAGATAATAATGACCTGCTTCAATACCTGACCCAAAAGTTTAGCGGGCATTTCGAAGTTTATAGTGCAAATAACGGGAATGAAGCAATTACCCAGGCCTACGAAAAAGTTCCTGATATCATCATCACAGACATCGTATTACCGGGCTTCTCAGGCAAAGAAATTACCCGGCGTTTAAAGACAGACCTGAGAACCTCCCATATACCCATTATCCTGCTTACAGCACAAAACAGTAATGACCAGAAAATCTCCGGAATGCAATCGCTCGCAGACATCTATATTTCCAAACCCTTCAATTTTGATTATTTGCTTGCAAGCGTTCAAAATGTTCTGAAGAACAGGGAAATTTTAAAGGACCATTTTACAAGCGATATTACAGGCCCTGAAAAATTAACGGTTTCAAAATCGCTTGACAAGAAGTTTATAAATGATTTTGCCGGCATCGTTGAAAAAAACCTGTCGAACGAAAATCTGAGCGTTGACGACCTTTGTAAACTGATCGGTATTTCGAGGGTCCAGTTATACCGGAAAGTAAAGGCCCTGTTAGGCTGCACTGTTAATGACTATATCTTAAGCAGGAGATTGAAAAAAGCCGCCTATTTATTGAATAACGAAAGCATGAGTATTGCCGAAATAACCTATGCCGTGGGGTTTTCAAGTCCGAATTATTTCTCAACAGCCTTTAAAGCTAAGTATGGCAGTTCGCCAACCCATTACCGTCCTCCCGGGGGACAGTGCTCTTTCAGATAATTTGTAAAGAGCGTAGAAAGATGTGTACTTGTACCCTCTTTTTCCGAAATAGAGTGAGTGCGGTTGGGATACGACATTAGTTGAAACTGTTTATTGTATCTGATCAGCTCGTTAATCAGAAGTTCAGCATTCTGATAATGCACATTATCGTCTCCCGTCCCATGGATATATAACAGATTTCCCTGAAGATTTTTAGCGTAATAAACAGGAGAACCTTTTATAAAGGGCTGAATATCCTCACGCGGATTTCCCATATACCTTTCCTGATAGATGTTATCATAGCTCTGCTGGTTAGCAACAGCAGCTACAGCAATACCGGTTTTATAGATCTCCGGATACTGGAACAAGAGATTCAGAGTTGAAGAACCTCCGCCGCTCCAACCCCACACAGCTATTCTTGATGTATCAACAAAGGGCCATTTCAGGATTTCCCTCGCAGCCATTGCCTGATCTCTGATGTTGAGGATTCCGATATTTTTATAGATAGATTTACGCCATTCTCTCCCTTTAGGGGCCGGAGTTCCGCGGTTATCTACAGAAATGTAGATGTAACCGTCTTCCGCCAGGTTTTTATAGAGTGCGTTTCTGCCCCTGCCGAAAGCATCAGTTACTGTTTGAGAAGCAGGTTCGCCATACACAAAAAACAGCACCGGATATTTCTTCTTTGCGTCAAAATTCATGGGTTTCGACATCCATCCGTCCAGCTCAATTCCATCAGCAGTGGTAACCTTAAAGAACTCAACAGGAGGAACCCCGGGATTCAATACAGCATTATGACTGGTGCCTTTTTGTAATATTGTATATTTCGGAAGGCCCACAACCTGTCCCTGTAACATAGTGTTCGTATTACTATAAGAATGAAGAGCAATTTTCCCGTTTGGAGAGATCCTGTAGGTATGGGTACCAGGCTCGGATGAAGGGGTTACTCTTGTTGCTTGTCCTCCCTTAATACTTACCCTGTAAAGATATTTCTGAGTAGCATTTTCAGGTGAAGCCATAAAATAAATAAAACCAGCTTTCTCGTCAATAAGATTAACACTGATGATATCATAACTGCCTTTGGTGATCAGGGATGCTCTTCCCGCACGGCTGATCCTGTAAATATGCCGCCATCCATCCTTCTCGCTAACCCATAAAAAGTCTTTATTCCCCGAAAGCCATTCCCATCCGGAGGGATCATCTTCATTCCAGGACGATTTAATATCTATCCAGGCATCATCTTTTTCAGTATATACCGGCTTTACGGTTCCTGCTGAAGCATTACATAACATAATCCTGCTCTCATTTTGTTTCCGGTTCAATTGCTGAATGATGAGTTCATCTGAGTTGGCCGCCCACTCCATCCTGGGGATATAATGCTGTACAGGATCGCCAGGTACATCCATCCAGGTAACTTTAGTATTATCTACTGCAACTACTGCAATTTTGCAGGAGCTCGGATCTTCACCAGCTTTTGGATATTCAACAGGCACGGTAAAGGAATACAAAGAATCGGTAGTATTCAGCATCAGATAATTACGGATCTTTCTGGCATCAATCTGCCAGAACGCAATTTTCCTACTGTCTGGCGACCACCTGAATCCATCTCTGCAGCCAAACTCTTCTTCGTACACCCAGTCAAAGGTACCGTTGATAACACGATCAGTCCCATCGTTTGTTAATTTAGTGATCTTGTTAGTCGAAAGATCCTCCGCATACAGATTATGCATACTTACATAAGCAACCTTTGTACCGTCGGGAGAGATTTTTGCAAACATCAGCGATGAGGGCGGCAGAGTCTTTCCCAACTGCTTAAGAGACCCCGTATTCCGGTCATATAAAAAATAATCGCCCTTTGTATCATACCGCCACACACGTTGGGTATTGTTCATAATAACAAGTTTCCGGCGGTCGTCAGAAAACAAAAACCGTTTTATAGTTATAGGGCCATTGCTTCCCTGCATGGTAAGCATTTGTTTGCTTATCACAACCGACCTTGAGCCCGTGCGGCAGTCATTGCTTATAACTTCGCCATCTTCCACACTATAAAAAGAATAACCATCTTCGGACCACTGATTCTCCTGCCTGAACTGAGCAAAAATTGAAGAGCTGCCCGTAAGCAACAGAATAAGAGTAAACCACAGGACAGCCAAACTTCTGAAGCAGCCCTTTTTAATTGTTCCTGAATTTAAATACATTTCATCTATAAAACTGTTCTTCAGAGAAAGATGAGAGACCGGTAAAACAAGTTTATCTTAGTTTAAATGACGAGTGCTGTTAGCTTACATTTTTTAGATAACTATCAATGTATTCGCGGGGAGAATTTCCTATTATACTCTTAAACACCCTGTTAAAATTAGTAATGCTGTTAAATCCGCAATTATAGGCAACAGTAGAAATACTCTCATACATGCCTGCCGTGAGCTTCTTACACGCTTCATTGATCCGTGTTTCATTAAGGAAAGAGATAAAAGTATGCCCGGTATGCTTCTTAAAGTACCGGCAAAATGCCTGGGGCGTCATATGTGCCGCATCCGCTACATGTTCAAGAGTGATATCAGCCTGATATCGCTGTAAAATAAAATTATATATATTACTGATCCGGATGCCCTCGCTTTCGCTGAAAGTAGCCGAATGCCCAAAAGAAGAAAGAGGGTCAAGCTTAATTTTCATTTTACTAAGAAACTTCAGTAATAAAAAAAACTGCATAAGCTGATCTGGACCGGCTGAACGTTTTACATCAACCATGAGTTGAGTAACCTCTTCGCTATACATGGCAGGAAGTTTAAAACCCTGCGCATGCTGATCTATAAATGCTTTTAGAGATTTCATCTCCGGAAGACCAAAAAGTGAAGCCAGAGGCCCGCCCGGATTAAAGAACAGCATGAGTGCTTTTATTCTTTTATCACTATGGACATCAAAATACTCAGGATTGCTTTTAAACAAATGCGGCTGATTGGCTCCCAGGAAATAAATATCGCCCGGTTTGAAGCTATGCATATTATTTCCAGCTACCAGTGTGCCCTCTCCTTTTTGTATCCACGCTATCTGAGCTTCAGTATGACGGTGGAGATAAGGATAAAAATGCGGAAGATTGTCTTGCTGAACAATTACGCTCTTGTCGTGAGCTATTGGGATTGTAAACTGTAATACTTTCATGAGACCTCCTTTTTGATGAACTGAATATACAAATATTAACTCAATATTAAAAGACTGTTATCTTATAGGGTTAAAATATAAGAATCATCTGCTAATTTAAGACTAAAACAGCCCTAATGACATTTAACAAATCCAATTATCAGTTTATTAATTACACAATTAACATAAAACACTTAGTCACTATAAAAAAAAAAAAGAATCAATAATAAAAATACCAATTATTAAAATAAACACTTTATAAAATTCCAGCATTAAGATCAAAAACAAATAAAATCAATTATTACCTGTTTTTGATTAAATATTTCAGATAAAAACGGCAGCACAAAAAAAAAGGAGCCCCCGTATACCGGAAACCCCTTCATTAATCAGAAAGAACACGCTTAGCTAAAACGATCAGGCAAAAAAGCAGCAATATCTATATCTGTTTTTTCCTCATTGATAACCTGGCTTACCAGTTTACCGGAAGCAGGCCCGAGGCTTAACCCCATCATACCATGCCCTGTTGCTATGATCATATTACTATATTTTCTGCTCCTGCCTATATATGGAAGTCCGTCCGGAGAGGATGGCCTGAACCCAAACCAAATATCTTTTTCTGCAGGAACGTCAATATTTAATTCCGGAAAATAAGCGGGCACCGCTTCAACTATGCCTCTTACCCTGTTCATATTTATCCGGTTGTTAATTTTATCAATTTCCATAGTGCCCCCATAACGGAGACTTCCGTTCATCGGTGTGATAGCCACTCTTGCTTCAGCCAGCAAAGCAGGGATATGCATTCGCTTTTCAGGCTCTTTCACCATAAAAGAATACCCTTTGCCGGGTAATAGAGGGATCTTCAGACCAGCCAGCCTGGCCAGAGAAGGCGACCAGGAGCCTCCCGAAATAATATAATGATCTCCGCTCCATTTCTCATTGCCGGAGTAAACGGCTGAAATCCTGTTTCCAGCAGTTTCAATCCGGCTCACTTCATGGCCTCTCACAATCTTTACTCCCCTGCTTTCCAGAACGTTTACAAGTCCTGTTATTAGCTGATTCGGATAAACATGGGCATCACATTTGTAATGTACCGCCCCGAGAACGTCAAGTTTTAGTCCCGGCTGCAGTTCCCTGCATTGTTCAGGAGAAAGCACGGCCATGTCGAGGCCCAATTCTTTCGCCTTAGTTGCCAGATGAGCTTCTTCTTCACCTGCCTTTTCCGTTTTGTAAAACATCAATATTCCCTTTTTCTCCAGCCCAAATTCAAACCCGCCGTTGCTGTCAAGATCTTCATAAAGCCTTTTACTTAAAAGTGAAATATCCCTCAGCGGAACAGCCGAACGTTCTGCATGTTTCGCGTTGGCGTGTTTCAGAAATTTGATCCCCCATGAAAAAAGATCTGCACTTAACGAAGGTTTAACATAAAAAGGGCTTTTACTGTTAAACATCCACTTTATCCCCTGCTGTACCATACCAGGGGCCGCCAACGGTATAAAATGGCTCGGCACGATCATGCCGGCATTACCAAAAGAACAACCGTCTGTTAAATCTCCTTTTTCAAGGATGGTGACGTCAAACCCTGCTTCATTCAAGAACTTCGCAGAACACAGACCTATAATTCCGCCACCTGTTATAATTACACTTGCCATTTTTTATAATTAGTAAAGATCGCCAGGTTAAAGCACCTGGAAACCGTGAGCATAAGGATCATCATCGTCGATCCTGATCGTATTGTAACCATATATTTTTGCCCAGCCCTCAACACTGGGTATAATCGCCTGATACTCTCCCAATGTAATGGTATCTTCCACTCTTCCTGTAAATTTACTTCCGATAATACTCTCATGAATAAAGGCTTCTCCTTTTTTTAATTTACCCCTGGCAAACCACTGTGCCATCCGGGCTGAAGTTCCGGTTCCGCATGGAGAGCGGTCTATCGCTTTTTCTCCGTAAAATACAGCATTTCTTGCCGTTGCTTCATCAGAAAGAGTAGCACCTGCCCAGAGAATATGTGTACAGGTATTGATAGTTGGATCAAGAGGATGAATAAAGGTATACTTTTCATTGATCCTCTTCCTTAATTCCCGGCTCCATGCTATCAGTTGGCCGGCACTATAGTTTTCCAGTCCCTTAAAATTTGGCTGCGGGTCAACAATAGCATAATAGTTCCCTCCATATGCCACATCCATGGTCAGCACACCAAGATCCGGGCATTCTGCTTCAATATCCTTAGCAGCAAGGTAAGCAGGCACGTTCCGTAATTTAACAGAAACAACCTTTTGTCCCTCCTGCCTGTATTCAATAACTACCAATCCAGCCGGCGCTTCCATTCTCACAATACCCGGCACCTTTGGCTGGATCAGCCCTTCTTCAATAGCAATAGTAATAGTCCCGATAGTCCCATGTCCGCACATCGGAAGGCAGCCGCTGGTCTCGATAAACAAAACCGCCACATCATTTTCCGGATCATGCGGAGGATAAAGGATGCTTCCCGACATCATGTCATGCCCGCGGGGTTCAAACATCAGGCCTGTTCTTATCCAGTCGTACTCCTTCAAAAAATGCTGCCGTTTCTGGCTCATTGTTTCTCCCGCAAGGGTTGGCCCCCCTCCGGCAACCAGCCTCACCGGATTACCGCAGGTATGAGCATCTATACAAAAAAATATTTTACTTGCCATTCAATCTTTAGTCCATTTATTATTAACTTTTCGCCAGATATTAAGTGGATTCCCATCCTGCAACTCTGCCGGAAGCAGATCATTTCGCCAGTCCTGCCAGGCCAGAGGCCTCACAAAACGGTAAACCGCGTCAGCGCCGACAGAAGTAAAACGACTGTCGTTAGTTGCCGGGAAAGGCCCTCCATGTTGCATAGCATGATTCACTTCTACTCCGGTTGGCACACCGTTCAGTACTATTCTTCCGGTTTTACGGCAAAGAGAATCAATCAGACCGGCATAATGATCCAGCTCTTCCTCTTCGGCCATTACCGTTACGGTTAACTGCCCGTCCAGGCAATTTACAACCTGTTCCATCTCCCGTTCATTTTCGGCAACTACGAGCAGGGAATAGGGGCCGAAAATTTCTTCCTTTAACTTTTTATTTGCAATAAAATCAGATGCCGGAACACTCGCAAGAATGGCCACCGACTGGTTGAAACGAAAAGGGCCTTCCCTTTCGGAACGGGCAAGCAGCGAAACTCCTTTTTCCTGTAATATCTCATTCGATAATGTATGAAAATTTCTGCAGATCCCGGCGGTAAGCATCGTAGCCGAAGGAACTTCCGTAAACAATTTTACCAGCTCAGAAATAAAAAGATCAAGTGAAGGATCTTTTACAGCGATCATTAACCCGGGATTCGTACAAAACTGACCTGCACCAACGGTAATTGAAGCAGCATATTTTGCAGCCAGACTGGCAGAGTTCTTTTTTATCGCCTCAGGAAGAAATACTACCGGATTGATACTTCCCATTTCAGCGAAAACCGGAATAGGAATACTCCTCTCTAAAGCCATCTTAGAAAGGGCCATTCCTCCTCTGTAAGAACCTGTGAAAGTTACTGCCTTTGTTAAGGGATGCTTTACGAGATTCTCTCCGACAGAATAACCCGTATCATACAGCAGGGAAAAAACTCCCTCCGGCATTCCTGTAGCTAAAGCGGCTTTCATAATCGCTTCACCAACAAGAGCGCTGGTACCGGGATGTGCTGGATGAGCCTTCACAACTACAGGGCACCCCGCAGCCAGAGCGGAAGCGGTGTCTCCGCCGGCAACCGAAAATGCAAGTGGAAAATTGCTTGCCCCAAATACAACTACCGGCCCCAGTGGAATGAACATTTTTCTTAAATCCGGTCCCGGAACCGGACTGCGGTCGGGCAAGGCGGTATCAATTACCGCATTTACCCATGAGCCTTCTTCTACAAGCCCCGCAAACAGATTAAGCTGCCCTGTTGTCCTCCCTGTTTCACCGTTAATCCGGCCTTCCGGAAGTCCGCTTTCGGCAACCGCCCTCTCTGTTAAAGAAGGCCCAAGAGCTTTTATTTCCGCAGCAATAGCTCTTAAGAATGCCGCTTTCCGGGTTCTGTCAAGAAGACTGTACGGTTTAAATGCTTTTTGAGCTGCAGCTAAAGCGGCTTCTGCCTGTTGCTCTCCTGCCGGATAAAACATGCCGGGCAATTCCCCGCCAGTGGAAGCATTAACAGCTTTAAATCCCTCTTTATCAGAAGAAACAAACTGACTACCGATTATATTTCGTCCGTCCATGTGTGTTAAGTGATACCTCGTAAGTTAATAAGTCACTAAGCGTAAAACTCTGAATATAATTAAAAGAATTTTATACTTACCTCCCTGTATTTGCATGTTAAACTGTAACAGTAAGCCTGCCCCAACTACCTTCAGGTAATTCAGGACGTACAGCAAGTGCATCATTAATGATCTTAAGTACCTTTTCTCTCTCCACACCTTCAATCACCAAACGCGGGCTTCTAACAGTCTCTGTGCCTATTCCGGTCATTACTTCGGCTAATTTGATATACTGAACCAGTTTCGGATGAATATCTAATTCAAGTACCGGGTGAAACCAGCGGTAGATAGCCAGCGCCTCATCATGTCTGCCTGCTTTCACAAGCCGGTAAATAGATACCGTTTCTCTTGGAAAAGCATCTACCAGACCCGCAACCCATCCGTCAGCTCCCATCACCAGGCTTTCCATGGCAAGAGGATCTACACCACACATAATTTTAAACCGGTCGCCAAACCTGTTTTTCATCCTGGTAATATTAGCTACATCTCTTGTAGATTCTTTTACTGCCCGGATATTGTCCAGTTCAGCAAGCGCAGAAAACATATCAAGAGTAACCTCTATTTTATAATCTACCGGATTATTATAGATCATTACGGGCAGAGAGGTTGATTTCGCAATTTCTTTAAAGAACGTTACCGTTTCGCTGTCATCCGCTTTATATCTCATAGGCGGCAGCAACATTAGTCCATCAGCGCCCAGCCTTTCTGCCCGCTGAGCAATAGAAATAGCAGTTTTAGTAGATTGTTCAGCAATATTCAGCACCAAAGGGATTTTTCCTTCAACCACATCTATTGTATGTTCCAATAATACAAATTTTTCTTCTTCACTCAATACACTGGCTTCGCCCAAAGAGCCGCCAAGGATAAGGCCATCTACTCCGGCTTCAAGCTGCGCCAGAATGTTCTTGTCGTAAGCGATAAGGTCAAGTTCATCGTTCACGGTAAATTTAGTAGTAATTGCAGGATAAACTCCTTTCCATTCAACTTTCATATTGTACATTTTTATTTCCTCAAAATTACGGACAGCGCAAATTGACTTTTACATTAAAATTAGCAGGTACTTACTCATTTTTAACTAAAATACAGAAATGTTACCTGATAAAATACTGCCAATACTTGCAAAAAAACTTTTAGAAGGATCGGGTGATCCTGTCCTATCTTTATACTTTCAGATAACACACATACATCAATAGACTCAATTCATAAATTAAAGCAGAAGAAATGAAAAGTTGGATCGTTTACTCAATCCCGGTATTATGTTTATTTTCCTTTACCGCAGCATTAAGCCAATCTTACGTTCCTGAATGGAATGATCAGAAAATGAAGATAAAACCTTATGTTCCGGTAAATGCATACTCTTTTAATCTTAAAGACATACAACTTCTCGAAAGCCCGTTTACCCGGGCAATGAAAGCAGACGAAGCTTATCTCTTATCTATAGAGCCCGACCGTTTACTTTCTCAGTTCCGCACACATTCGGGCCTGAAAGCCAAAGGTGAAAAATATGGGGGATGGGAGGACTCCGGGTTGGCCGGCCATACGCTGGGACACTACCTCTCGGCTATTTCCATGCAATATGCATCTACCAGAAATCCGGAATTTCTGAAACGGGTAAACTATATTGCAGACGAACTGGATGAATGTCAGGAAGCCAGAAAGACTGGCTACATTGGAGCTATTCCAGGAGAAGATACACTTTGGGCGGAAGTTAAAGCAGGAAATATAAGATCAAGAGGGTTCGACCTTAATGGAGCATGGTCTCCCTGGTATACCGTTCATAAAGTATTCGCAGGACTTTTGGACGCTAACCTCTATTGCGAAAACACCAGGGCTATTAAAATTGCTGAAGGACTTGCCGGCTGGACAGGAGATATTCTCGGGGGCCTGAATGATGAACAATTGCAAAGAATGCTTCTGTGCGAATACGGCGGCATGAATGATGCTTTAGTTAACTTATATGCTTTAACAGGCAATAAAAAGTACCTCGACCTATCCTATAAATTTTACGATAAACGCATCCTTGACCCTCTGGCTGCAGAAAAAGACAGTCTCGCAGGAAAACACTCCAACACCCAAATCCCTAAAGTAATAGGAAGCGCGCGGCGCTATGAATTAACCGGCGATAAACGGGATGCGGTCATCGCAAAATTTTTCTGGGAAACCATAACAAAAGATCACTCCTACGCAACAGGTGGAAACAGCAATTATGAATATCTGGGCGAACCCCGAAAGCTGAATGATAAACTGACTGACAACACCACAGAAACCTGCAATACCTATAACATGCTGAAGTTAACCCGCCACCTATTTGCCCTGGAACCTTCAGCAGAATTGATGGACTACTATGAAAAGGCGCTGTATAACCACATTCTTGCTTCTCAAAATCATGACGATGGAATGATGTGTTACTTCGTTCCATTGCGTATGGGTGGCCGGAAAGAATTTAGCGATCCCTTTCATACCTTCACCTGCTGTGTCGGTTCGGGTATGGAAAATCATGTAAAATATAACGAAAGTATCTACAGCCGCGGAAAAGACGGAAGTCTGTATGTTAACCTGTTTATACCTTCTACACTCTCATGGAGCGAAAAGCGGATCACGATCAGGCAGGAGGGCTATATTCCGTCTGACCAAACCGTATTATTCACACTCTCAACATCAAAAGCCATAAGTTTTCCTCTTAGGATCAGAAAACCTAAATGGGCAAAAAACTATACTCTTTCAGTAAACGGGCAAGCTATAAACCTCCGGCCAGATAGTGAGGGATACCTTGTGTTGAACAGAAAATGGAAAAACAACGACCTGATCAGCTTTACCCCCGCTGCAGATCTTTATACAGAGGCAATGCCTGATAATCCCAGCCGCAAGGCGGTATTTTACGGACCTGTACTGCTGGCAGGAATATTGGGAAAGACAGAACCTGATCCTTCAGAAATCCCCGTTTTTGTAACCAACGAAACAAACGTCAATAACTGGTTAAAGCAAACGGATAAAAAAAATTTAATCTTCCGGACTGCCAGTTTTACCATTCCTCAAAATATAGAGATGAAACCATTTAACCAAATAGAGGATGATCATTACACGGTATACTGGGATGTTTTCACTCCCGAAACATGGGCCGTTCAGCAAAAAATATATGAAGAGGAAAAAAGAAAACAACGCGAGCTGGAAGCCCGTACTGTCGACATCCTTCGGGTAGGTGAAATGCAACCTGAACGCGACCATAGCTTTACCGGTGAAAAGGCATTTACAGGAGAAGATCATAACCGAAAATTCCGTTCAACCAGAGGTAACGGCGGGTACATGTCATTTGAGATGAAAACAGCAGCCGCTTCCAGGAACACCCTCATCCTTACCTATTGGGGTATGGATAACAGGGGTCGCATCTTTGATATTTTAGTCAACGACAAAGTAATAGTTACCGAGGATTTAAATAAATATAAAGAAAGCCGCTTTTACGATATATCCTATGCTATTCCCGAAGAATTAACGAAAGGCAAAGACAAGGTAAC
>JAATFW010000078.1 GCA_015654985.1 Sphingobacteriales bacterium
CGAACCCTTTTTAAGGCCAATAGCAGATGAAAAAGACCTGTGGACCTATGGCCTCTCTGATCTGTCGCAACCCGGAAAACTGAAACGTTATATTGAAAAAGCCCTGCAGGCCAGGGAAGAAGAAACCTGTGCAGTCTGGATCATCATAGATAAAGAATCAAGAAGTATAGCCGGGTGTACCCGTCTCGGTGAAATTTCCTGGGACGATGAACGCGGCCAGATTGGCTGGACCTGGATTGGAAAGAGTTTCCAGGGCACCGGGCTAAATAAAGCCGCCAAGTTTGAAATTCTTAAGTTCGGGTTCGGGGTACTCAAGCTTAACCGTATCGAACTGAAAGCCGATGAACGCAACACCCGTTCCCGGAAAGCAATATCCGCCATCGGCGCCACCGAAGAAGGCACCCTTCGCCAGCATATGAAAACACACGATGGGTTTTTACGAAACACCGTTTTTTACAGTATCCTTAGATCAGAATGGGAGCATATTAAACTGCAGAATTTTCAGGATTATATTTAAGAGGATGAGGTAATTTATCTTATCAGTTTTATAGATGAACCTGTAAAAAATCAAAACAGCCCTCAGCCTGCCATTTTAAAGTTGTAATTTTAAACCCTTGAATAAAACAACAGATTGTACAGGCCGCTTCTAAGTCGCCTGTTAAACAATCCGGATCAAAAAACAGCAAATAAAGGATGAAACTCTGGCAAAAAGATAAAGAAGTATCAAAATCAGTAGAACACTTTACAGTAGGCAAAGACCGCGAAATGGACCTGTTTCTCGCCGCCGCCGATGTACTTGGCTCGCTGGCGCATACCAGGATGCTGGCAAGTATTGGCCTGCTTGATGAAGGCGACCTCAGCACTGTGCAGCAGGAACTTAAATCCATCTATAATGATATAGAGGCCGGAAACTTCATGATTGAAGACGGGGTAGAAGATGTACATTCGCAGGTAGAACTGCTTCTTACCAAACGCATCGGAGAGGCCGGGAAAAAAATTCACAGCGGCCGTTCACGCAACGACCAGGTGCTGGTTGATCTTAAGCTCTTCTTCCGCTCCCGGATAAAACAACTGGTAAATAACACCGGATTGCTTTTCAATCAACTGATCAGCCAGAGCGAAGAACATAAAGACAAGCTGCTGCCCGGATATACCCACCTTCAGATTGCCATGCCATCCTCTTTCGGCCTCTGGTTCGGCGCCTACGCAGAAAGCCTGGCAGACGACATGGAAATGATGCTGGCAGCCTGGAAGATCTGCAATAAGAATCCCCTCGGTTCTGCCGCGGGCTACGGCTCTTCATTCCCTCTGAACCGTACCATGACCACAGAGTTACTTGGCTTTGATGCCCTGAATTATAATGTAGTATACGCCCAGATGGGCCGCGGAAAAACAGAAAGGATCCTCGCACAGGCCATATCGTCGATAGCAGCCACCCTTGCAAAGCTTGCTATGGATGTATGCCTGTTCATTAACCAGAACTTTGCCTTCATCAGCTTTCCCGACGAACTGACCACCGGATCGAGCATCATGCCGCATAAGAAAAATCCCGATGTCTTCGAACTGATCAGATCAAGATGCAATAAGATCCAGGCCCTTCCAACCGAAATAGCCATGATGACTGTTAACCTTCCTTCAGGCTATCATCGCGACCTTCAACTGCTGAAAGAGAATCTCTTCCCCGCATTTCTGTCCCTGAATGAATGTTTGGAAATGACAGGATACATGCTGCAGAACATCCGGATAAAGGATGATATTCTCAAAGATCCGAAATACGCTTACCTCTTCAGCGTGGAAGCAGTAAATGAAGAAGTTCTGAAGGGTATGCCATTCAGGGAAGCTTACCGGAAAGTAGGGATGGAAATAGAACGCGGCGAATTTAAAGCGCCCGCATCAGTGCGCCATACCCACGAAGGCAGCATCGGCAACCTGTGCAATACAGAGATCAGCGCCGCCTTTCAGCACACATTATCGGCTTTCAATTTCAAAAAAGTGGAAGAGGCTATTGAAGCATTATTATCCTGACCGGCTCTATCTGCAGGGCTTCATTTTTTATGTATAGATCATTCTTATGTAAAAGCAAAGAACCGATAAGAATTATATGTATTTCATCTATAAAACTGTTCTTCAAAGGAAGATGAGAGACCGGCAACTGCGTAGCACTCATGAACACCTTCTAAAAATAGATAATACAGTGAATAAACTTGTTTTATATGCAGATCTATATAAACGTGCATATAAAACAAGTTTATCTTAGTTTCTGTAAAATTCATATAAAAAAAATCTCTAAGTTTGACGAAAAGAAAGCAGAATGAGCGTATCACGTTTGGCGAAAAATTTAAAAGGATCCGAAATCATCAAGATTGCCGGAGAAATTAATGAACTTAAAAAGCAGGGGCAAAAGATCGCAAATCTTACTATTGGCGACTTTGACTCTTCCATATTCCCAATACCCGAAGAACTGAAAGAAGGAATAAAAAAAGCATACGACGACTGCCAGACTAATTATCCCCCTGCCGACGGGCTGCTGAGCCTGCGTGAAAGCGTCAGCAATTTCCTCAAAGAAAGATATTCCTTAGATTTTAATGTAAACGAAATACAGATCTCAAGCGGATCACGGCCTCTGATATATGCCACTTACCTGGCCCTGGTCGATCCCGGAGACAAAGTAATATATCCTGCCCCTTCCTGGAACAACAACCACTATTGCGACCTGACAGGCGCCAAAGGGATTGCAGTATCAGCCACTGCGGAAAACAATTTTATGCTTACGGCAGACGACCTGCGGCCGCATATCAGCGGTGTAACGTTACTGGCCTTATGCTCCCCCCTCAATCCTTCAGGAACCATGTTCTCGAAAAAGGACCTGGAAGAAATATGCGACCTGGTAATTGAAGAGAACAAAAAACGCAGCTCCGGAGAAAAACCCCTGTACATATTATATGATCAGATCTATTCGATGCTGACATTCGGAGAGCACGGGCATTATAACCCTGTATCTCTCCGCCCCGCAATTAAAGAGTATGTAATCTATATTGACGGAGCCTCCAAATGTTTCGCCTCCACAGGAGTACGCGTAGGATGGGGATTTGGCCCTGAAAATGTGATCAGTAAAATGCGCACGGTAATTATGCACATGGGCGCCTGGGCGCCAAAGCCTGAGCAAACAGCCATGGCCGGTTTTATTAAAAACACAAAGGCTGTAGATACTTACCTCAGCAGCTTCAAACAACATATACAGGAAAGTCTCAATACCCTTTATACCGAATTTAAACAGTTAAAAGCCGAAGGCTTCAACGTAGACGCCATAGAACCTATGGGCGCTATTTATCTTACCGTTAAGATTGACTATGCGGGTAAAACCACTCCCGACGGAAAAACGCTCAGCACCAGTGAAGATATTAATTTCTACCTGATCAAGGAAGCAAAAGCAGCTTTTGTACCATTTTCTGCTTTCGGCACCGACAGCTCAGTAAACTGGTTCAGGGCATCTGTAGGCGGATGCTCGCTTGAAGACATCAAAGCGATGCTGCCGAGGATAAAAGAAGCGTTGGGTAAGTTGAAGGTTATGAGTTATGAGTTATGAGTTATGGGTTATGGGTTTCCAGCGATTTAAAAAAATTGATTTAAATATACAACACATTTTTTATAGCTGATAATCATTGAGTTGGGAATGTGTTTTACAGTTTAAAGGTTGCGGGGGCAGAGTGTAAGTGGCAGGGTTGCCGTTTGCGGAAGATGCCGCTTCTTAGAAGACGCTGGTTTTCTGCAGGGAGAGGTGAAAGAAAAATCCGTATACATTGACAGATTTACTTACAATGCAGCCGCAACGAAGCCACAATGAGGCTGCCTTTTATCGACGAAAAGGTAGCTTCATTGTGGGTTCATTGCCGCTGCATTGCGGCTGTAAGTATTATCCATCTCCCGATGCTCTGCCTGTATGTGCTCACGCCGGGGAGAACAAGGGCAGCTTCATATCCCATTAAGCCTTTATATTTCCAATCATCCCTCCAGAAGGAAAACGATCAGTTCCTTTGGGCCATGAGCACCCAGTACCAGTGTTTTTTCAATATCAGCCGTACGGCTGGGACCAGTCACTGCTGATATCATAGAAGGCAGGTTAGTACCATAGCGGGCCTTCAACTGTTTGAAAGCATCTTTCAGATCAGGAACCAGTTGAGAAGCATAGGCTACTACTATGTGACAGGGAGGATATATGCTTAAACGCCTTCCGGCTCCATTGCCGTTAGACAGCATAACACTCCCGTTACGCGCAATCAGCGACTCGCATAGGGTGATGCCAACTTCCGCCTTCATAAAATCGGTATCAGTACTGTAAAATGGGAATTCAAAGTGGGTAAGCAGTTCCTGAAGGGGGGGCTCCCAGCAATAAATTTTCCGCCAGCCTTTTTCGTCGGCCAACGAGAGCAGGTTATCTATAAACTGGATCTCATCCTCGCAGAAAATAAATTTTCCGGCCACCAGGCTGAGCTGCTCTGCAAAGAGCACATCCAGAAAGCCTTCGTGTTCTGCATACAAGGAAGCCTCTTCCAGGTTAGGATACGGATTATCACGCTTTTCAAGTAAAGCCTTCCGTATCTTTTTCAGCATTTTTTCTTTTGAAGTAGTTTCTTTCATTGTAAGAGTTCCCTGCCACACAAAAGTCGTATATAAGAGGGTCAGTTCAAAGAAAAAGCCCCGGAAAATACCGGGGCTTTAATATATTATATTTTTAAAGATAACTTTATGTTAATTCATTTTTGGATTCACTGGTCTGCAGCGGCTCTGTAGAATCACCAACAGGTTCAGGATGAAGATTTTCAGCAACAGGAGTCTGATTGCCGGTGTCGTCGCCGTTTACAAATTCATCATAAGTGGTACGCTGGCTGAAAGGCCTCTTTCCAAGGATCTCTTCAAGATCGCTCTGGAACAGGATCTCTTTTTCAAGCAGCTTGTTGGCTAACTTTTCCAAACCTTCGCGCTTATCGGTAAGCAGTTGTTTGGTGCGTTCGTAAACAGAGCCAATCAGGCTCCGCACTTCCACATCTATCAGTTCTGCCGTCTTTTCTGAATAAGGCTTGTTGAACTGATCCTGCTGGTCATTGAATGAAATATTTCCCACTTTATCGTTCATCCCATACATGGTGATCATGGCATACGACAGCTTGGTAATCCGTTCAAGGTCGTTTTGTGCTCCGGTAGAGATCTTATTGAAAACGATATCTTCGGCCACACGGCCACCCATCGTCATACACATACCGTCTATAAGCTGCTCTGTAGTATAGAGGAACTGTTCTTTAGGCAAATACTGTGCATAACCCAAAGCTGCTACCCCGCGCGGTATGATAGAAACTTTTACCAGGGGATCGGCATGTTCCAGGAACCAGCCTGCAATGGCATGTCCGGCTTCATGATAGGCAACAATACCTTTCTCTTCCGGAGAAATGATTTTATTTCTTTTTTCCAGGCCGCCGATCACACGGTCGATAGCATCCTGAAAATCGTGCATATCAACAGACTCTTTATTCCTTCTGGCAGCTATCAGGGCAGCTTCGTTACATACGTTTGCAATTTCAGCTCCGGCAAAGCCGGGAGTCTGGGCAGAAAGTTTTTTAGGATCTACTTCTTCGGCAAGTTTTATCGGTTTTAAATGAACTTTGAATATTTGTTCACGGCCAACCAGATCGGGCTTATCAATGGAGATCTGCCTGTCAAAACGTCCGGGACGTAACAAAGCGGTGTCGAGCACATCAGGCCGGTTGGTTGCGGCAAGGATGATAATACCGGAGTCGGTACCGAAACCGTCCATTTCAACCAGCAACTGGTTAAGGGTATTTTCACGCTCGTCATTTCCGCCTACGATATTATTTTTACCTCTGGCACGGCCAATGGCATCGATCTCATCAATAAATATAATACAGGGGGCTTTATCTTTTGCCTGGCGGAAGAGGTCCCTCACGCGTGAAGCACCAACACCAACAAACATTTCCACGAAATCAGATCCCGATAATGAGAAGAACGGCACCTGGGCCTCACCTGCCACGGCTTTGGCAAGCAGCGTTTTACCGGTACCCGGCGAGCCTACCAGCAGGGCTCCTTTAGGGATTTTACCCCCCAGGTTGGTGTATTTTTTTGGATTTTTCAGGAAATCTACAATTTCCATTACTTCCTGTTTCGCTTCTTCAAGGCCGGCAACATCGTTAAAGGTTACACTTACCTGCGATTCTTTATCAAACAGGGTAGCCTTTGATTTGCCAATGTTGAAAATCTGGCCGCCGGCACCGCCGCCTGCGCCACCACCCATACGCCGCATGATAAATATCCAGAATCCGATGAGAAGCAATACGGGGAGAATAATGGACATAAACCAACTGGCCCAGAAATTTTCCCGGGTTTCAGGGATCAGAGGGGTTCTTTCGTTGGCCGGCAGGTCTTTTTCTGCGTCTCTCAGTTTAGCCTGCAGGGCATCAAAAGAGCCGTCAGTAAATTTGTACTGCGGGGTAGTTGCCGGCGATGACATGCTGAAGTTATCAGGATTGCGTACGTCTTTATATTTCGGATCATTTTTTAATTTGTCCTTTTTAATATAGACCTCGGCAACTACCAGGTCATTATTTTTATAAGCCACTATTTTTTCAACATCACGCGGCCTTAGCATGTTCGTTTCAAACTCCTGGTAGCTGATCTGCTTAACGCTGGAAGTATTGAACAAATACTGAACGGCAAATAAACCTATAATAATTGCCGCATATAACCACATAATATTAAAGCGTGGAGGTTTGGGAACTATTTTTTTACCGGTTTTCTTCTTTAAGCTTTTATTGTCGGTATCTCTATTCATTTCAATTTAATCATTAAACCTGACATCAGGCACTCTGATAATATTTCATTTCGGCATCGCCCCACAGATCTTCTATTCCGTAGAACCGGCGCTTTTCTGTCTTAAAAATGTGCACTACCACATCAACGTAATCTAACAGGATCCATTCTCCCTGCTGGAGGCCCTCTGCGCGGAGAGGCCACTGTTCAGAAGACTTAAATACCTCTTCCTCTACACTTCGTGCTATTGCTTTTACCTGAGTAGCTGATTCGGCGTGGCAAACTACAAAATAATCTGCTACTGAACTATGTATATTTCTTAAATCAAGTCTTACAATTTCATTTCCTTTTTTTTCCTGAATGCCGTGGATTACCAGTTCAGAAATATAGGTAGATTCATTAATTACTTTGTTTTTTACCATTAAAAAAAATTAGTTTTGGATGAAATTAATTAGTATCCTTCTATTTTGCAAAATAACACTTTTTCAGGATTATTTGTTGGGAAAAATGTAATTGCCTTACAGCAGGTTGATTCTACTAATAATTATCTGAAGAATCACCTGTCAAAATCTGAGCCATTGCCTGAAGGAACTGTAATTATGGCAGAAGAACAATTTGCAGGAAGAGGTCAGTTTAGCAACCGGTGGCTAAGCCAGCCGGGCAAAAACTTAACGTTCAGTTTGCTCCTTTGTCCTTCATTTCTTAATCCTGATAAGCAGTTCCTTTTAAACATTGCCGTAAGTATAGCTATAAACGACGTACTGGCCAGAATTATTGGATGTAACTGTAAAATTAAATGGCCAAATGACATTTTCTTCGGAGATAACAAACTTGGAGGAATCCTTATTGAGAATATATTGCGGGGTAAAGAATGGAAATACGCGATTATAGGGATCGGAATAAATGTCAATCAGACGGAATTTCCTGAGTCTATCAAAAATGTTACTTCGCTGAAACTGATCAGTTCTGTTTCATATGACTTAAGTGCCATCCTGAGAGAGCTCTGTCAGTCAATACAAGAACGATATATTCAACTGAGGGAGAACCATTTTGAACAGCACTACCAGGAATATATTTCGAGGCTTTACCGTTTCGGAGAACAACACAGATTTAAAATAAAGGGATCGGAGAAAACGGGCAGAATTACAGGCGTGGATGAAGAGGGCAGGCTCAACCTGGATGTTAACGGGGAGATTTGCAGGTATGGATTTAAAGAAATTGCTTATGTTCTCTCCTGACAGGGGCGCCGGAGGCCGAATAACCAGGGGGATCCTGCTGAGCTTTGCAGAAGCTTACCGGCCGGGATAAGCTTAGCAAAGCGATCTCCTGAATACCTTTTAAAAGCAGGAAATAATTTGAAATATAGTTCCATGGTAGTGTTATGTTAAAGATAAAATGGCTGTTACATTTTTTATAAAAGAGAGAAATTCAGGCGTTTTATACTTATAACTTACGACTTATTAGGTATAACTTAACAGTAGTTTCTTTGCCCACAAAATTGCCCGCAAAATTAAACTGCATAGCAATCGTCAGTGACGTTAAAGAGCAGGTGATAACGAATAATGTAATGAAACAGCCTCATTGACGCTTTTTAAAAAACAAGCAATACATCAGTAATTATTAAATTAAAAAAGATATTTTAGAAATTTAAAACTTTAGTACGGAAAAAGGCGGCTATAAAGCGGAAATAACCTTTTCAACCGGGATACATTATTATAACAAACACGAAACAGCGATTTAATTGCCGCTCTTTCAGAAAAACAAAATTATGGACAATATTAAAACAATAGGCGTTTTTACTTCAGGCGGTGATGCTCCGGGAATGAACGCTGCTATCCGGGCAATAGTACGGACCGGGTTATATTATAAATTAAAGGTGACCGGCATTATGCGCGGATATGAAGGGATGATATGCGGTGAATTCATC
>JAATFW010000107.1 GCA_015654985.1 Sphingobacteriales bacterium
CCCGATGAGATCTACAATCGCTTCCAGATCAGCAAAAGCGCCTTTAAAAAAGCAATAGGCGCCCTTTACAAGGAAAGAAAGATCCTGGTATCAGATAATGAGATCAGGATAGCTGACGCCCCGGAAAATCCATGACAGTCACCTTTTCCCGGCAATAAGGTATCCGTTACTCAACAACAATAAACCCTGCAGTATCTTCATTCTGCAGGGTTTATTGTTAAAGCAGGCAGTCAATCTCTAACCGAAGTTTTTACGGCCGCAGCCCCCATAACGATAACGTGATCAGCAAAGCATTCCTTTTACATGAATAATCAGCCATTCCACACTCATAATCCTACCCTCCTGCGACTCACAACTTTCAACCCACAACTTTCAACCCGCAACCCGCAACTTTCAACTTTCAACTTTCAACTTTCAACCCGCAACTCACAGCTTTCAACCCGCAACTTATTTCGCCGGCACATCCTTCCTGAGGTCCAGTTCAGCAATAATATTTTTAGCGCCGCCCAGTACGTCGATACACCACAATACATACCTGGTATCCACGCAAATAGTACGTTTGTACTGCTTGTCGAAGGCAATATCGCCCGACATTGCTTCCCAGTTGCCGTCAAAGGCAAGTCCTATCAGTTCCCCTTTTCCATTGATCACCGGCGAACCTGAATTACCTCCGGTAATATCATTATTACTGATAAAGTTGACAACAAGCGTCCCATTCTGTCCGTATTGACCGAAATTCCTGGCGTTATAAGCGTCAATGAAATTTTTTGGAAGATCAAACTCCGCATCTCCGGGAACATACTTCTGCATTACCCCGTCAATGGTAGTGACGATATTATAGGTAATCCCATCCTTAGGGCTGTAGTTCTGTACATTTCCATAAGTAATTCTCATGGTAGAATTTGCATCCGGATACATCAGCTTACCCTTATTCTTTTCAAGCAGTGCTTTCAGATATAGCTTATCCAGAGCGGCTTTCTTATTATCAAAATCAGTAACAGCCGAACCCATATTGATTTTTATAAAATCTGCGGGGATCAGGTTAACCGCATACTGGTAACCCGGATCATTTTCCAGATCTTTAACGGAAGGATCAGAAGCCATAAAAGCCTTCAGCTTATCGGGGCGGATCAGTTTTGAATTATCCCATAAATGATCAGCAAACTTCCGGAAAGTAGATTCAGGATTTCCCTGCCAGTTATCCTGGGCAAGGATTGTATAGAATTTCGGATGCTGATTCTTCGGTATATCATTATAGAAGGATGCAAGGATTTTTACAAAGATCTTTTTGTCGGCAATTGCATTATACGATTCCTCATATTCGGGCAATGAGGCGGCGAGCTTATCTTTTGCAGCTTTAAATGCAGCAGTATCTGCTTTTTGAACGGCAAGTGCAAGTGCTACAGCCTGTTTTACCCACGCAGTAGCAAGAAATCCTTCATTGATGTACGTTCTTTCCAAAGCAAAAGGCTCATACGCAGCATAAGCGGCACGGTACTCGTCAGTAAGCTGAGCATATTCCGGTTTACCGGCAGCCCATGAACTAAATTCTGTTTCTGCTTTTTGTTTTTGTTCATAGATCTTCAATCGCTTCAACTGCTCAGTCTGGCCAATATAGTATTTCCAGTAATTAGCAATATTGGCATAGGTGGAAGATAAATTCAACCTGGTAGCTACATCTTTGTCCATTTCTTCCTTCCAGGCTTTCAGGCGAATATCACGAAGTTTTACAATGGCTGGCGAAACTTTGCCGGTTGCCAGCTTCACTCCGTAGGAAGTTAAAAACCGGTCTGTTCTGCCCGGAAATCCATAAACCATAGAAAAATCGCCGTTCTTTAAGCCTTTAACAGAAACAGGAAGAAACTTTTTAGGCGTATAAGGCTTATTAGCCTGAGAATAACCGGCGGGTTTATTGTCCTGTCCGGCATATACACGAAATACAGAAAAATCACCTGTATGACGCGGCCATTCCCAGTTGTCAGTGTCGCCGCCAAACTTACCAATAGATTGCGGAGGATTACCAACCAGCCGGATATCTGTAAATTTCTGAAAGATATACAGGAAGTATTGATTGCCCTTATAAAAATCGCGAACGAACCCATCATACTTAGTTCCCTTAACTGCATCAGATGCTATCTGTTTACCAACTTCGTCTATTCTGGCAGCTTTCTGATCTTCAGAAATTCCTTTCACAGCAGCATTTATCTTCTCAGTAACATCCTCCATACGCACCAGGAAATTCACAAAAAGGCCCGGCACCGGTTTTTCTTCTGAGTAAGATTTAGCCCAGAATCCGTTATCAAGGATATTATTTTGCGGAGTTGAATAAGAAGCAATAGCATCATACCCGCAATGATGATTGGTAAAGATCAATCCATTCTTAGAAACGATCTCTCCGGTACAAAACCCGCCAAAAGATACGACAGCATCTTTCAGACTGGCTTTATTGATACTATAAAGATCTTCAGGCGTGAGCTTAAACCCCTGCTTCTTCATCTGCTCATAATTCTTCCCGATCAGCATCGGGATCCACATTCCTTCGTCTGCTTTAACTACCGTACTGAAGATTAAAGCCAGCCCCAGAAAGAATGCTACAAAAACATTACTTTTTTTCATTACTAAATATTAAAAGCGCGAAATTACATATTGTTAGGTTATTCGATTAATTTATAATGATATTTCGCAGGCCTCTTTCTTCTTTTTTTAACTCATGCCAGGTACCAGCCCTGCCGGCCTGCCGGAGCCTTTCCCTCATATTCGGGTATTGATTTTCTGACATGACAGAGAAAGTCCAAAGGGAATCTTTATTTAGTGTTATGTAAGAAAGGTTTGTGCGGATCAGCAGGAAAAGAAAGCATATATTTTATAATTGCTTCAGCATCCTCCTGTTTAAGATGAGGATGAGGTGTCATTTCTCTGGATCCCCATATTCCTTCATATGGTTTTACCCCTACAATTGCAACATGCGCAAGATGGGATATATTGGCTTCACTGGATTCATATTCCGCTGCAATCTGGCCGAATGAGGGCCCAATAATGGCGCTGGTTTCAGCATGGCACCCTCCGCAATCCTCTCTTTCGAAGAGGGCCTTTCCTTTTGCAAGTTCTTTAACATCCTGCTTTTTCTCCGCTGTTTTTGAATCCCCTGAAGGGGAACCACATGAGGCCAAAGTTACGGTAATGATTAGAAATGATCCCAATAAACGCATTTTCAATGAGCAGATGATTTAAACAAAACTTCTTTCCTAACAAACCCAAAAGCTTATGGTTCGGGAACAGCTAAAAAATTTCATAAAAAAGCGGGTTTCGCGGATCGCCCGGGAGAATGGTTATCGAAATCAGTCATCACGTTTCCCTGCTTCTCCCTGCAATCTTTCAGCCTTCACGCTGCAACCTTTCAACCTTCACGCTGCAACCTTTCAATCCCTTTAACTTTCAACCGCAACCCGTAACCTTTCTCACAACCCACAACCTTCGACCACAATCCGCAGTCTGCAACTCACAACCCGCAGTCTGCGACTCACAACCCGCAGTCTGCGACTCACAACCCACAACCCACAACTCACAACTCACAACCCGCAACCCGCAACCCGCAACTCATAACCTTCAACCCGTAACTCACCTCTTTCAACCCATAAAACAACCAACTTATCACTTCCTCCTTGATACTTAATTCCTGTTACTTATATTTGGAAAATAATAAAAAATCTGATGCTAAAAGAAGAGCGGCATACCTATATCATCAAACAAATAAACCTGCACAATAAAGTGCTTTCATCCGACCTGAGCATTGAACTGAACGTTTCTGAAGATACGATCAGACGGGACCTGAATGAACTTGCAGAAACCGGCAAAGTACTGAAAGTGTATGGCGGGGCTCTATCCAAGTCATTTCACTATCCTTTTCAACAGAATGACATCTATGCCCGTGAATCTAAAAAAGAGATTGCGAGAAAAGTTATCGGACTGATCCAGCCGGGAATGGTTTTACTTGCAGGCGGAGGAACTTCTATGATAGAATTTGCCCGCTCAATGCCGGAAAATTTACAATGCACCGTGTTTACAGTAAGTCCTTTAGTGGCCCTTGAACTGACGGAACGGTCGGGTGTGGAAGTGATCCTTATCGGCGGGCATCTTTCAAAGAATTCACATATTAATACCGGTGCCCTAACCATAAGTCTTCTTTCTGAAATTAAAGTTGATCTGTGTGTGCTTGGTACTAACGGATTGTCGCTTGAAGAAGGAGTAACAGACTCCGACTGGGAAGTGGTTCAGGTGAAGAAAGCCATGATCAAAGCATCACAAAAGCTGGCTATGGTAAGCATTGCCGAGAAGCTTAATTCCGTTCAAAAAATGAGAGTATGTAACCTGAATGCAATACATTACCTTATTACAGATCTTAGTCCGGATGATAAGCTGCTGGAAGGGTATTCGAAGGCACTGACGGTGTTATAATTATGAATTATGGGTTATGAGTTATGGATTTTGGGATCCATATTAATTTTTAGAAACTGGAAATTCATCACTCATCACTCATAATTCATAATTCATAATTCATCACTCATTAAACGCATTCATCCAGCAAATACACGATTGATTCATAATTCTTTCCTACTGCATCAGACATGTTCATTTCGCAGGTTTTAGCAGATGAATAATAGCCGTCGTACTGCTTTTGTTTTACTTCGTCGGCTTCGGGACGGGTAGCAGAGGCTGTAAGTTCAGGAAACCAGAATCCCCGGTCGCCGGCCATGCCACAGCAACCGGCGCTTAAAGGAACATCCACTTTGTCGGCAAGCTGGTGGGCAATCTTCAGGAACTTTCCTTCCAAACCCATTTTCTGCAGGGAACAAACCGGATGCAGAACTATTTCTTTTTTCCTTTTCAGGATGGTGGCCGCGGGAAGAATATAATCCAGAATATAGTCAATACTGTCCAGTATCTTCAGGTTATCGAACTTCAGCTTATTAGTTTCAGACAATACAGGCCTGCAATGATGAAGGGTAAAAGTGCAGGATGTGATGTCGATAACCACCGGCAGACGGCCCTCTCCGGTCCATCGCCAGAGCTTTTCAATCGTTTCGTTGGCGGTAAAAGCAAAGGCCTTATTAAAGCCCTTTGATGAGAAAAGCTGGCCGCAGCAGGTTGACTTTATATCGCGGGGAATTATCATTCCTATCTCCACTTTTTCAGAAACGCTCAGAAAGGTTTCAATAATGCTTTTCTTATTATCGGCTGAGCCCCCCATATTGCGTGAAATGCAGGTTGGGAAATAAACGGCTCCTGTAGTTTTGCCAATATTTTCAGACCGTATGATCTCCCGGTTAAGATTTGGCGATGGCTTTAGCTGGTTAGTCCATAAAGGAAAAACCGGCAAAATATGCTTCATACCCCTGGTAAGGTTCAGCACGGTATCGCGGCCGAAGATCTTATTTACAGCAGCACCTGCCTGCAGGCCGGTCTTAACGACTGTAGTAACGGGACCGAAGTTCTTTGCTATCGTAAGGGCTGCATTATTGGCAAAATCACCGTGATTCTCTTTGCGCAGCCTTTTTACCAGCATACCGGTATTAATATCTACGGGGCAGGCAGTAGCGCAAAGGCCATCTACAGCACAAGTATCCAGTCCGTCGTACTGATACTGATCCAGCAGCTCCTTATACTGCTTCTTATCGCCTTTATTCTTCAGCTTAAGCAGCGCCCGGCGTACTACAATCCTTCTGCGGGGGGTAAGGGTAATATTACGGCTGGGGCATTTATATTCGCAGAATCCACATTCCATACATTTATCCACTTCCTCTTCTACCCGTGGAAGTTCTTTCAGATTGCGAATGTGAGCTTTGTTATCTTCATTAATTATCACTCCGGGATTAAGCAGGTTTTCAGGGTCGACCACCTGCTTGAGAGATTTCATAATATGGTAAATCTCTGCCCCCCATTCGGTTTCTACGAAGGGTGCCATATTGCGGCCTGTACCATGTTCCGCTTTTAAAGCACCATCGTATTTTTTTACCACCAGATCTACTACTTCGTTTATGAAGCGGTCGTAGCGTTCAATTTCAGAAGATGAATCAAAAGCCTGGGTAACAACAAAATGAATATTACCGTCTTTGGCATGGCCGAAGATAATGGCATTCTGATACCCATGCTTTTTGAAGAGCTGCTGGAGATCGAGAACAGCATCGCCAAGCTGTGCTACGGGGAAGGCAATATCTTCAAGGATCACCGTAGTGCCGCTTGCCCTGACCGCTCCTGCTGCCGGGAACATTCCTTTCCTGATCTTCCAGAGAAATGCCTGTTCTAACGGATCTGAAGTAAAGACGGGAGGATAAAGCATAGAAAGCTCAGGTGAAAGGACCAGAAAACGATTTGTTTTTACGTCCAGTTCCTCCTGGTTATTCCCCTGGTATTCCACCAGCAAAGCTGCTGCACCTTCCGGAAGCACTTTTAACACATCCGGTACTCCATGAATATGCTCCACAGAACGAAGGGATGCGCGGTCCATCAGTTCTACCGCTTCAGCTCCTGAAGTGGTAAGCGGAACAATAGCTTTACAGGCTGCATAGATGTCGGGGAAGTACAACAGGGCAGTTGATTTAACCGGATAATCGGGAATGGTGTGCATTACAGCTTCGGATATGAAGCCTAAAGTACCTTCGGCCCCTATCAGCAGGTGGGCAAGGATTTCCAGAGGCTCTTCATGATCTATAAAGGCGTTTACAGAATAGCCAACCGTATTTTTGGTTTTATATTTACTCCTGATACGGTTATAAAGCACCGGTTTACTCCTGATTTGATCTCTTAACAGAGCAACCTTGTGATATAAAGAAGAACACTCTGTTTCAAACCGTATGTAGTCCTCTTTATTTTCTGTGGAGAAAACACTTCCGTCGGGCAATATAAAGCGGATATATTTTGTTGTATGATAGGAGTTCCGGCTTACCCCGCAGCACATTCCGCTGGCATTGTTTGAAAGGATCCCTCCCATCATTGCCGAATTGATGCTGGCCGGATCAGGGCCTATTTTCTTAAAATACCTTTTAAGGCGGGCATTCACTACCGAGCCTATTACGCCAGGCTGTACCCTTACTGATCCTCCCTCCTCTTCAATTTTAAACCCCTTCCAGTATTTGCTCAGCTCAACGAGAATACCGTCGGTAACCGACTGCCCCGATAAACTTGTTCCCGCAGCCCTGAAAGTCAGCGGAATTTTATGCTGATGGGAAAAGCGGAATAATGCTTTAATCTCTTCTTCTGATACAGGCTGAACAACAGCCCGGGGCTGTAAATGATAAAAGCCGGCATCTGAGGCATATGACACAAGGTCAATTATACGCGACTTTATGCGATCCTTCGGCAAAACCGATTCTAAAAGCTTTCCAACGTTCATATTTTTATATTCAGATACAGGAAGCCGGAGATCAGGTATCCTGAGGTCGGTCATCAATCAGGCCCTCAAAGATAAAAAAGAGATCTGGAACACTC
>JAATFW010000152.1 GCA_015654985.1 Sphingobacteriales bacterium
AGAAGCACTGGTGGTTTGGAAAATATAAGGGAAGAATTAATAATTATCTCTCAGCAGAGGGTGTTGAAACGAAAAAGGCAAGAGAGGAGTGGGAAAAGAAGTTAAAAGAGGAGCAGGGGGGGAAGTAATGGCTATCCCCCTTCTGGACTATTTCTTACGAGCTGTCGGGCCTCCGTTTTAAAGCACCTGTAAGATAATATCCTACAGAACATTGAAAAAATGATACAGGAAAATAGTGATATATCCTGTTACATTTGATAATTAGAGTTTTCTAACCAGGACTATCTAAATAGCCTAAAAGCACTATAATAAATTTATTAGCGAGTTTTAAGAATATTATTAACAGTATTATATTAAAATATTAAAGTAATTAAAACCAATTTGAAAGACCAATCAATTAAATATCCGGCTAAAATTGAACGTATGTCATAAATCGCAGCAAAATTAGGAATCAATTAAAACAGGCTGACCTCAGAAGGTTGACCGCCCCGGGTTAAATCGTCCTTTTTAGGATGGAGGGGAAGTATCTGGCTTTAAAAATAAACGAAAAGGAACATGAAAAAAAAAATACAATCGCAATTCTATCCGTGCATGAGCATAAAGCTTATGTGTACAGGTTTATTATTGTTGGGGTTAATCGCAGGTGCCGCATATGCAAATACACCGGGTAGTTTATCTCCTTATAAAAGTGTTACTGGAGCACGGATAAATGTTACCGGTACTGTTAAGGATGGTAAAGGTTCACCTTTACCTGGGGTATCGGTTAAGATCAAGGGTACAAACTCAGGAACAAGTACCGATGCGAATGGAATATTCCGGTTGAATCTTCCTACAGGTAACGAGACTTTGATTTTTAGTTTCATTGGTTTTACAACTAGAGAATTAAACGTCAATGGGAGAACGTCAATAAGCGTTGTACTTAGCGAATCGGCCAGTGATTTGCAGGAGGTGGTAGTTGTAGGATATGGAACTCAAAAGAAAGCAAGTTTGACAGGTGCCGTTGCCACTATTGATGTTAAAGCTATCTCGGACGCTCCGGTTGGAAGCTTATCTGCAGCGATAAGAGGGCAGCTTCCGGGAGTAAGTGTGAGTGGTGGGTATAGCCGGCCAGGTCAGGATGCTCAGGTTACTATTCGTAACCCTGCAATTTTATCTAAAGACGGAGGTGATTTGAGGCCCCTGTATGTAATTGACGATGTGGTCAAAACGGAAAATGATTTCAATTTACTTGATCCTACCGAAGTGGAAAGTATTTCAGTACTTAAAGATGCCGCTGCAGCTGTTTATGGTATCAATGGGACACAGGGCGCAATTGTAGTAAGGACAAGACGCGGGCAGGCTGGTGCTCCTAAAATAAGCTATTCAGGCTCAATTGGAGGAGCTGATGCGGTTTCGCTTCCAAAAATGATGAACGGCTATGAATTAGCTACTTATCTTAACGACTATAATTCAAAAAATCCGAATGCGACAACAACTACTTTTTATTCGCCAAGTGAGTTGGAGTATTTCAGTAATCATAATTATGACTGGTTGGATATGGCATGGAAGTCATCTATCGTCACCAGACATGCTTTAAATGTCAGCGGCGGTACTGATAAAGCGACTTATTTTGCCAGTGCAACTTATAATTACCAGGATGCTAATCTCGACGGAATTAGTTCCGATAAATGGACCTTCAGAGCAAGTGCGGATGTGAAACTTGCTACAGGTTTAAAGCTGGGGATGGCTTTAAGCAGTAATTTAGATGAGTCAAAGATGTTCTGGAACAAACAGGGGTCCGAGAGTCTGGATAATGATGTATTAAGTTTAATGCAAACTCCTCAGTTTATTCCACCTTATATTAATGGAATGGCAGTGTACAAGTCTTCCGGAACCAATGCTACTTTAGATAACTACCATTTGTTTGAAGTTCAGAAGAGTGGAAACTATACGAAGTCAAGTGGCAATGGTTTTAATGTGAATCTGAATTTACAATACGATGTTCCTTTTGTGAAAGGCCTTTCAGCCAAAGCTACTTATAATAAAAGCAGGGACAATACCTGGGGTAAACAGTTTGGAACGAAGTATAATACATATACTTTTTCTATGCTTGGTGATCGATCCCATATTTATGGTGGAGATGTCGTGAACACTATTTCACTCAAGAATGGAGATATGATCCGGTTTAATCCGACTTATTCAGACAATTATCAATTAAACGGATCATTAAATTATCAGAGAGATTTTGGTAAACATAAAATAGGTTTTTTAGCTCTTTTTGAACAGAGGGAAGTTTACAATGATGGAATATCTGCATATAAAGAAGGCATTATAGCGGGTGGCTCGGATAATTTTAATTATGCAACAGGCAGTAATGTTTTTCAATCCCAATCGGAATCTGAAAATGGCTACCAATCAGTGGTTGGGCGGTTGAATTATAGTTTTGCTAATAAATACCTCTTTGAGGCTACGTTAAGGGCTGATGGATCGACCAAATTTGCTCCTCAATACAGATGGGGATATTTTCCTTCGTTCTCCCTTGGCTGGGTAATCAGCGAAGAAGGCTTCTTTAAGGATAATATTTCGTTTGTCAACTTTTTAAAGTTCAGAAGTTCTATAGGATTCCTTGGGGCCGACAGAACCAAGTCTTATCAATGGATGACCACCTATAAAATGGAAGAAAATAAGGGAGCCGTGTTTGGCGGAAATAATGGGCGTGGTTATACTATTGCTCCTGATAATGCGATGGCTAATCCACAAGTCAGATGGGATAATGCGACTAATTTTAATGCCGGTTTAGATGCTACATTTTTAAGAGACCGTTTATCATTTACTGCTGATGGCTACTATAATCACAACTATAATATGCTAAGTAATCTGGCTTCATCTGTAGGGGTTACGGTAGGTGCAACGTTGCCATCTGAAAATTTTGGTATTGTTAATACCTTTGGCACAGAAGTTTCGATTGGCTGGAAAGATAAAATTGGAAGTGATTTTGGTTATAAGATCAATACTTTTCTATCATGGAGTGATAATAAATATGAAAAATTTGATATTTCAACCGGTTTAATTGGCAGTGATCAGGACTATACAGGGAAGTCGAATGACCAGGGTGTTTACGGACTTAAATATAGCGGGATGTTCAGGTCTCAGGCAGAAGTTGATGCTTATTTGCAGGAACATCCTGGTTATACAATCTTTGGACAGGCTCCGGTACCCGGAATGCTTTATTACGAGGATATTTCAGGAACTAAAGTAAATGGACAGTTTACTGAACCTGATGGAGTAATTACAACCGATGACCAAACCTATCTGAGCAAAAAGAAGGATAATCACTGGGGATTAGGATTTAACTGGGGTGTATCTTATAAATCATTTAGTTTGTCGGTATTAATGGGAGCTTCATGGGGAGGAAAAAGTGTAGTAGAAGGGGCGGCTCAAAAAGCTGCAACACAATATATTAATAGGCCGGCCTTCTGGGTTGACCACTGGACTGAGGAAAATACAAATGCAAAATATCCTAGTCCTTATTATACGAAAAGCTATGATGGCGTCACCTCTGATTTTTGGCTCAGAAGCTCTACTACAGTCAAAGTATCTAATATCAATTTATCATATAGCTTACCTGAAAAATATAACAAAACCGTAGGCTTGGCCAGTTGCCGATTGTTTGTAGTAGCTACCAATCCTTTTGATTTATATAATCCTTATGATTATAAGTCAAATTATGGGGCATATACGTCATATCCCACACTAAAGACATGGTCATTAGGATTGAATGTAGGATTTTAAATTAGATAGATATGAAAATTTATAAGATAATAGCAATTGCCTCTTTATTCCTGGTTGTTGTAACAACTAGCTGTGATAAGGCGTTAGATAAGACTAATCTACAGGCATTAGACGGTAATTTAATATATGGTGATGTAAATTTAGTTTCCTTAAACTTAAGTTATATATATAATTCAAACCTCCCTGGATGGTTTGGAAATACGGACGGGTCGATTTCCGGGAATGGTTCTTTTTCGGATGAATCTTTTGGGCCAAACGATTTTTTAAAGGGCGAAGTTCTGCTGACTACCGTTGGCGATATAGGAACTGCATTAAGTCCTGCCAATAACTATGGTAAAATCAGAAAAATCAATGAATTTATCAGGGATGTAAATGCAGGCTCCCTTGCTCAGGATGTCAAAGATCAATTTACAGCTCAGGCTTATTTTTTAAGAGCATTCCGGTATTTTGAGCTTGTCAGGCTTTATGGCGGGGTCCCTCTAGTTTTAACACCTCTTGGAGCCGTAGGGGATGAGGCAAAACAGGAGACCTTTCTTCCAAGAAATACAACCTCGGAGTGTATAAAGCAGATTGCTGAAGATTTAGATTTTGCCATTGCACATTTACCTGCTAACTGGACCAACAGTAACGATTGGGGAAAGATTACCAGTGGTGCAGCCGCTGCATTTAAGGGAAGAGTGTTACTTACTTATGCAAGTCCGCAATTTAATCCGAATGATTTAGCCTAAAGATGGCAGGCTGCATATGATGCCAATGTACAGGCAAAGGCTTTATTAACTACAGGCGGGTTTGGTTTAAATGCATCATATGAAAATATGTGGTTCTCGGAAGTTAATAATCCTGAAGCCGTACTTGTAACTGGATTTAACACTGCAACTACCAACGGAAAGGCAAATACTTATGATCCTCAAACACGACCAAAATATCTCAGCACATCAGGTGGCAGTAATCAGCCCTCATGGGATCTTGTTCGTGCTTATCCTATGCTGGATGGAAAAAAGTCTGGTACATCAACCAAATATACTTATAACGATCAGCTGTTTTATAAAAACAGAGATCCCCGTTTTAATATGACAATTGCCTATAATGGATGTACCTGGCCTCTTTTAAATGTTTCCGGATATCGTCTGTGGACCTATTACACGGTAAGCGGTACTGGAAACAAAGATACGATAACGACAGAAACAAATAAAAGTGCAGCAAGCAGTACGGGCTTTTATCTGCGAAAAGCCGTTAATCCGGCACTCTCATTATCAGATCTGCTTTATTGTGGTACCGACTGGATGGAAATACGTTATGCGGAAGTTCTGTTAAATCTGGCTGAAAGTGCCTGTGGAATTAACAGAACAGGCCAGGGACAGGAAGCATACGAAGGGTTAATTGCAGTGAGAAAGAGGGCAGGAATTGAGGCTGGTGACGGATTATACGGTTTAACAGCTAACATGAGCCGTGCAGACCTCTTTACAGCCATTCTTGATGAGCGAAGAATAGAATTTGCATTTGAAGGGAAGAGATTCTGGGATTTACGCCGCTGGAGATTAATCGAGAAAACATTAAATGAAATTAATACAACAGGGCACAGAACCGGATTGAGGATATTGCTTAAGTCAGGAACGGGGATTCCGGATGCTACAACATTAGAAAGCACCCGTAACGGATTAAATCTGGACGATATTTATACCAATTATCTTAAGTTTGAAGTGAGGGATATGGATAAGGATTTTAAAATTAACTGGAAGCCCGAGTATTACTTTTTTGGAATACCAACATCTGCTCTCAATAATAATCCTAATCTGATTCAGAACAATACCTGGGGTGGGACTTTTGATCCTCTTTTATAATGGTAATACTTTAATCTTTATAGAATTTTTTATAAAAATCGATTATTATGAATATAAGATATAGAATGTCGTTATTGTTGTTAGCCATAATAACAATGATAAGTAACTATTCCTGTAGAAAGCTGGAAGGAGCCGATCCGATGTATTATGTACCTGCTCCAACTGCTTTAACCCTGGATCTTAAAAATACAACTCTCACTGCAAACTGGGAATATGCAGCCAAAGATGATAGAGTTGTTGGATTTGCAGTGTCTGTGGCTTCAGACAAAGAGTTTAAAACAATTATTAAAACCGATACAACCGGAGCGGATGGAAGAACCGCTTCATTTAATAATCTTGGATATTTTGCTGCTGCTTATGTCAGGGTAAGAGCTCTTGCAAACGATATAGTGATAAATTCGGAATACGTGACAGCAGCAGTTCAGCCGGATAATTATTTTAATAGCATAGACCGTTCTAAGCTAACAACGACTTCTGTTGTACTTAGCTGGAATGCCACTGAAGCCGGTACCGTCACTCATATTTTATTAATACCGGCAAACGCCGGAGAAGAACAGACTATTCAGCTTTCGGCATCTGAGATATCTGCTGGCAGTAAAACTGTTGAAAACCTCGATGTTAATAGTCCCTTTACCGCGGTTCTTTTTAACGGTACTGTAAGAAAAGGAGTAATTACTTTTGCCACCCGTGACCCTAATGCATCTATTGTTATCAATTCTGGTCCTATTATTTATGATACGTTGCAGGATGCAATCAACGCTGCAGCCTCAGGTGATGTAATTGATTTGGGGCCATCCAGCTATGGCTCAGGTAGTGAAACTATTACAATAAATAACAAGTCTCTGACAATAAAAGCTGCGGACAATACAGATGCATTGCCGGTAATTACCCTGAAGAATTTTGATCTTAAGGGAAATATTTCAAGTTTTAAGATATCAGGTGTAAAAATAGTTAGTACAAGTCATACTATTTTAACTGGCAATACCGATTATAATAAACATATTTTCGGCTTAACGTATGTAACCGGAGCTATTAATTTAACCGTTGAAAATTGTGATTTATCCGGAGCAGAATCCGGCCTTTGTTTTACTCAGGCAGCAACTGCAACAAACGCTCCATCTCCTATATCAGGAACAGGTACTTTTAATCTTACTGTTGATAATTGTTTACTTCACGATTTTGGCAATGCAGGGGGAGATTTTATTGATTTCCGGTCCGGTGCCATAGGAAATGTTAATTACAAAAATTCTACATTCTGGAATGGCGCACGTTCGTTTCTGCGGACCGATAATACAGCCAGCATAGTGAGTGGCGCAATAATAGCAATAGAAAACAGTACGTTCTATAACTTTTCGAGTGGCGGTGCATTTATACGAATAGCAGCTCCCAATACGGCAGTTGTGATCAACAAATGTATATTACTTAACAAAGCTACAAATAACGGGAATACGGTTACAGGTTCTACTCTGAAGTTAAATACAAATAATATTTCGGGAAGTAATGCTGCAAACATAACCTCAGGTGTGACTTCCGGTTTCAATATTGGAACTACCGCCTTAGATCCGGCATTTAGTGATGCTGCTGTAGGCAATTTTACTGTAGGTAATGCAACGCTAAAAGCTGCAGGTATTGGAGACCCGCGCTGGATACAGTAAAAAAGGGTGTACTAAACTATATTTTAAGAGGGTGGCAAAGTTCACCCTCTTTTTTGGTTAATTTTCCGGGCTATGGATTTACTCCATGTTTTATTAAAATATTAAAGTAAAAACCTGCCAATGCCTTTGTGCATCCTTACATTCATTTTTTAGGAGTTTTCAAAGTTTCTGTGCAAACCGATGTTGAATTAACCGTTCACTTTCCTATGCAGTTCGCAAGTCAGCATGTTTATGGGGTTTGAATTGAAAAAAGCCGGTAAGGTTGAAAGGCAAGAATTACCAATCAATCTGGAATGTCTTACCACTGGTAAATACAGCTCTAACTTTTTAAATAAAATTGCAGGGGATATGAATGCATATCAGATTAAATGGTAAGATGACGGTGTCCAAATCCGCTATCATCACGCCAGCCTTAACAAAAATTCTTCCATATTATCGCCTGTAATAACCCGTGTTTCAGAAACTTTATAATTATCTGTAAATGTAAGTGGAAATTTTATCCTGCCTTTTGCTTTCCATTTAAATTCATACGCTGCCAATTGTTCTCCATTGTCTTCTATCAGATCGATTTCCTGCTGCTGATTTGTGCGCCAGAAGTATTGCGTTATATCTATATTATGGTAGCGCAGGAACTTCATACGCTCGGCTATAACGTAGTTTTCCCATAGAGCTCCTGTATCCGTTCTGGAACCCAGCGGCCTGAAATTATTGATTACTGCATTTCGGATACCGCAATCATAGAAATAAACCTTTTTGCCCTTTTTTATTTCATTCCTGACATTCCGGTTGAGGGCAGGCAGACGAAATACTACGTATGCTTTTTCCAGCAAATCAATATACCGGTCTACTGTTTTACTGTCAGTGTCAATTGTTTGACCAATCTCGTTATAGCTGATTTCGCTTCCGGTTTGTAATGCCAGGGCTTTAAGAAGTTTTTCGATAATAGGCGGTTTTTTAACCTGTTCCAGCATTAACAGATCTTTATAGAGGTAGCTGCCAGCCAGTAATTTTAATAGTTCCGCCTCTTCACCAGCCTTCGTCACAATTTCCGGATAACAACCGTAGATCATCCGGTGCTCTGTTAACCGCTTTTCCTGAATCAACCCATGGTGCTGTACCAGTTCCTCAAAACTTAAAGGGTAAAGCATGAATTCATATTTCCGGCCTGTTAAAGGTTCATTAACCTGGCTTGCCAATTCAAAAGCAGAAGAGCCGGTAGCAATAATCTGCACATCCCTGATTTGATCAGTGAATAGTTTTAGCGTAAGACCAATATTAGGAATACGCTGAGCTTCGTCGATGAAAACAACTTTTTTATTCCCTACTGCAGTTTTTAGTTTGGTTGCTGTCGTGTTGGTTAGAATTTCTCTTACATCTGCATCATCTCCGTTAAGATAAAGATGGTCCTTGTCTTTTAGTATTGCCTCCATTAAGGTGGATTTGCCAGACTGACGGGGGCCGAATAATAAAATAGCTTGTCCTTTAAAAAGCCTTTTTTCTATTGCCTCATGTATTTCTCTTCGGATTATTTGAGATCTGAATCCGTTTTTAATATGTATTTTTTGGATTCAAATCCAAAAATAATATATAATTGTTGGATTTGAACATTGAATTTTAAAATCGTAATATAATTAAAAATGCCACATTAAGGCTGGGGTAAGATCGCATTTTAATGGTGATGTTCGTTTATTCTTACCGGAACTCCCTTATAAAATACGCTGGAAGTGACCATGATCATTTTTTATAAAAATGTCATGTATTACTATTGTAATTATCAGCAACCAAATCTCCATATTGCGGGATTTGCCAGGGTCAAAAATCTTAAATATGAGCAATCATGATCGTCCATTGATAGCAAAATATATAAATATCTTTACTACAGTACTATTTATAGAGCCGATTTCATGAATATTAAAGTAACAAAGAGATTTATAAAACAGACGAAGGCTTTGCCTGCTTCAGTGCAGATGGAAGTGGGAGAGGCTATTAAGAAAATGATGGCAGCGGATCATGTCTTTGATCTTACTAATATTAAAAAACTAAAGGGAGGTAATTTTTATTATAGATTAAGGCTGGGCGATTACCGAATCGGATTTGAATTAAGAGATGGTAATAATGTGGTTCTTATAATTATAGCACATAGAAGGGATATTTATAAGACATTCCCATGATAATATTGAAGATATTAAACCATGACTATCTTTTTTTCGTTATAATGAGTATATTTGTAATACAATGCGATTAGTGATAGATAACATAGCTCCAGATAAAGGTAACGATCTAATTCAATTAGCTATACAGTTGCGGGCTAACGTTGAGGTGATTGATAGCAGTGAAGAAGAAGAAGATATTGCATTGGCAAAAGTAATGGAGGCATCAAAAGGTGAAGAAATAGCCTCAGAGGAAGAGTTTGAAGCCTTCCTGAATTCACTTAGCAGGTAAATGGGTTGACCAAGCTTATCACCGTGATTATCTCATAATGATCCACTCTCTTTTATCTCAAAGATCCCATCGGAAATTTTGATTTTTGAAACGAAAAACTTTTCTTCTATATTGATAGTCAGAGCTGCTCAAACTGCCGGAGAAGGGCATCTTTATGCTGTGGAAAAAGAAAAATTAATGATGCTGAAACGAAATGAATTCTTATGGAGCGGGGAATAAAACATAATACACATCCGGGAGAGCTGCTTTATGAAGAAATAATAAAAGCACATGGTTTAACCATTCAGCGGGCAGCAGAGCTTTTGGGAGTGGCACGCACAGCTTTATCCAACATCATTAACCAAAAGGCTGCTATAACTCCATTTATGGCGTTAAGGCTACAAACGGTTTTCGGTGGATCTGCCTCTTTTTCGTTGAAATTGCAAAGTAGTTATGATCTTCGGAAGGCGCAGTTTCTGTATTATAATAACCCACCGGATATCAGGAAATTCGAACGCACATAAGGCAACGTTTTTTCTGCCTGTCTGGATTTAAAAAATTCAGAATTCATGCCCGCCCGATATAGCATTATGATAATGTTATATATGATATTGAAAAAGTACACCCATTGTATCCGACGGAGGAGTATTATTAAATAAACTCGTTATTTTTGTATATCAATGTACTACTTGCATAAAGTATGGAAACATATGTAGTACGTCCCGATAAACTACAGGAAAAAGCACTAAAGGCTTTAGATGTGTCTTTTGAAAAGAAAAAAGAAGAAGAATCACTCCTTGTTCACGTATTGACCGGAATAAGAAAAGGCGGGGAAGATATAAAGGCCGGGCGCAGTCTCTCTCTTGAAGAGTTCAAAGAGAAGATCTCTGTTAATCAGTGATGTTACCTGTTATCGTTTATCAAACTGCTTTAGAGACTTTTCTGGCGATTCGTGCTCAGTATTGAATTGGCAGCTTCGGTACGGTTCAATTTAGGGTAGTTTTGAATAATATCCTCTTCTGGATATTATTTCAATTATTACGCTGAATATGTATATTTGTATATGGCGGCATTGAAAGAGGTTACGTTAAGAATACCAGAGAATAAGTTCGATTTTTTTATGGAACTCATTAAAAATCTGGGTTTAGAAGTGGCTGAAATTATCGAAATTCCGGAAACTCATAAAGCAATAGTGCGGGAGAGAATGAAGAAGTCTTCGGCAAGCCCCGAACGATTGCTTGATTGGAATCAGGCAGAAAAACATTTAAGGCTTGAATAACGGTGTTTAAAGTTAAAGTCGAACCGGAAGTTGTTTCAGACATTCAGGAAGGTGTTGAATGGTATAACGAAAAGCAGCCTGGTTTGGGTAAAAGTTTTTATTTTGAAGTTCGGGCTGCTTTTACAACACTAAAAAAAATGCCCTACTTTCAGATCAGATACGATGCTATAAGATGTTTGCCGTTAAAGAAATTTCCATACATGGTTCATTATACCATAGACGAAGGAGAAAAACTTGTTATAATCAGAGCCGTGTTTAATACCTCACAGGATCCAACGTTATGGAGTAAACGGAACATTTCCTAAATCCTATCTTTTTATAGTAAGTTTAAGATAATCTTTAAAATCCTCCAATGAAACCTCGATAAGCTGTCGCTTACAAACAGAAATGAATAAGAGCTTATCGAAGCTTCATTGCCATAAAAAAACAAATTATTCCAATGAAAATGTCCTGTTAGCAAAATGGGATTATGAAAATGATTAATCATTCATAATATCTCCACCTATTCTTTTCTGCTCCCGCTTTCTAAGCGCTTAATTTCCTTTTCCTGAATGATGATCAATTTACGTAGCTGCTAATATCCTACAACACCTTGAGAAAATGCTATAAAAAAAATATCTTTTCTTAGTGCATCTTTGGATTAATATACTTTCTAACCAAAGTTTATTGCCTGACACAATCAATTTAAATAAATTAAATAATAACGAACACAATAGTTTCCAGTTATAGAGATAATTAGACAATGAAAAAGCGTTTTTTAGTAGCCCCGTTAATAATGGGACTGATGCAGACAGCCTTCGCGCAATATCCAAGTATCCCTGCGGATATTCAGAAAGAAAGCAAGGCTATGATGGATGAGGCATATCGCCGGTCGGATGAGGCATGGCTGAAAGCTCTTCCTGTGATTCAGAAAGAAGCCCGCGGGGGGAAACCATTTATTCCATGGGCAGGACGGCCGACCGATCTGCCGCAGGCCGAAATTCCTGCATTTCCGGGAGCTGAAGGTGGAGGCGCTTATTCGTTTGGAGGCCGCGGAGGTAAAGTAATTGTGGTAACTAACCTCAATGATAGCGGCCCCGGTTCTTTGCGCGATGCATGTGAGCAGGGCGGTGCACGTACCGTAGTATTTAATGTTGCCGGAATTATACGTTTAAAGTCGCCTCTTATTATCCGGGCTCCTTATATTACCATTGAAGGACAATCAGCACCCGGCGATGGAGTGTGCGTTGCCGGAGAATCGGTATGGCTTAATACCCACGATGTGATTGTAAGGTTTATGCGTTTCCGCCGTGGTGAAACCAATGTAGGCCGCAGGGACGATGCTATCGGCGGAAATCCTGTTGGTAATATTATGATCGATCACGTTTCTGCGAGCTGGGGACTGGATGAAAATATGTCGATGTACCGACATATGTATAATGACAGTACAGGCAAAGCAGAAGTTAAGCTGGGCACTGTTAATATCACGATTCAGAATTCTATTTTTTCTGAAGCGCTGGATACCTGGAACCATGCCTTCGGCAGCACGCTTGGAGGAGAAAATTGTGCATTTGTGCGGAACCTTTGGGCCGATAATGCTGCCCGTAATCCTTCTATTGGCTGGAATGGTATCTTTAACTTTGCAAATAATGTGGTGTTTAACTGGGACCACCGTACAACAGACGGAGGTGATTATACAGCTCAGTATAATATTATTAATAATTACTACAAACCGGGACCGGTTACACCGGTTAACCAGCCTATCAGTTACCGGATATTAAAGCCGGAATCTGGCAGAAGCAAACTTCCTTATGTGGTATTTGGACGTGCATACGTGGCTGGTAATATTGTAGAAGGAAACGAAAAAGTAACAAAAGACAACTGGGATGGTGGCGTTCAGGTAGAAGATAAAAAAGGCGACTTAATGCCATTTGCTCAGGCAGAGACCTATTTTGCTGCCATGAGAGTAAAGAAACCTTTGCCAATGCCTTCATTTACTATCATTCCAACCCAACAGGCCTATACTTATGTATTGGCAAATGCCGGTGCCACGCTTCCTAAGAGAGATCCTGTAGATACACGTATCGTTCAGCAGGTAAGAACCGGTAAAATAGATTATATAGAAGGGGTTAAGCTTCCTGAAACTCAGTTTCAACACAGGCGTATGCCGATAGATTCTTATAAGAAAGGGATTATTACCGATATCAGCCAGGTAGGTGGTTATCCGGAATACAAAGGCACCCCATACAAGGATTCTGATAATGATGGAATGCCTGATGCATATGAGCTTAAGAACGGGCTTAATCCAAAAGATGCTTCTGATGCTGCTAAATACAGGGCCGACGGGTATACCAATATTGAAGTATATCTGAACAGCCTGGTTTCTTTGGCAAATGTTAAACCGGATACGAAATAATTATTTGTTCATAGAATACAACCGGAGAAATATACTATTCCCCGGTTATATTTAAGTAATTACAGATGACAAAGAAATTTTTAATACTGCCCGCTATCGTCTTGTCGGTAATGGTTGCCGGCAGGCCCGCCCTGGCTCAGTATCCTATAATACCCGATGCTGTACAGGCTGTTGCCGATTCGGCATTAAGCCGGGCTGAGCGTTTGTCTGATATTGCCTGGCAGAAAGCCCTGCCCATTATTCAGAGAGACGAACAAAACGGCAAGCCGTATGTGCCCTGGGCTGCAAAGCCATCAGACCTTCCGCAGGCAAAAATTCCTGCCTTCCCGGGAGCTGAAGGTGGAGGAGCCTATACTTCGGGAGGCCGTGGCGGTAATGTATATGTTGTTTTAACTCTGGCTGATAGTGGTCCCGGTTCCTTCCGCGAGGCTTGCGAACAGGGCGGGGCCCGCATTATCGTATTCAATGTGGCTGGTATCATCCATTTAAAAAGTCCGGTTATTATCCGCGCACCCTATATCACAATTGCCGGTCAGACAGCTCCGGGTGATGGGATTTGTATTGCCGGTGAAACGGTGTGGATCAATACCCACGACGTGGTGATCCGCTATATGAGGTTCAGGCGCGGAGCTACGGATGTAGGCCGCAGAGACGATGCCATTGGTGGTAATCCCGTTGGAAATATCATGATCGACCATGTTTCTGCAAGCTGGGGACTGGACGAAGATATGTCTATATACCGCCATGTGTATGATGATGGTAAGGATTATAAGAAGGCAAAACTTCCTACTGTGAACGTTACGATCCAGAATTCTATTTTTTCTGAAGCGCTCGATACTTACAACCATGCTTTCGGAAGTACTATCGGAGGCCTGAACAGTACCTTCATGCGTAATTTATGGGCCTGCAATATAAGCCGTAATCCTTCAGTTGGCATGTATGGCGACTTTGGCTTCGTAAATAACGTGGTCTTTAACTGGTGGAACAGAAGCGCCGACGGTGGAGATCATCGTTCATTATTCAGCTTTATAAACAACTATTACAAACCAGGCCCCATTACTCCCCTGGATAAACCCATCAGCTACCGGATCCTTAAACCGGAAGGGAACCGTGATAAAACAGATAAGTATCATTACGGGAAAGCTTATGTAACCGGAAATATAGTGGAAGGGAACGAAAAAGTAACAAAGAATAACTGGGACGGAGGCGTTCAGTTGGAGGATGTTCCCGATGAAGCAAAATTGCTCAGTGAAATTCGTGTTGATTCCCCCTTCCCGATGGCTAAGGTTTCCACTATAACCGCAAAGGAAGCCTATAATTATGTGCTTATCAATGTTGGTGCGGCTTTACCCAAAAGAGACCCGGTAGACACCAGAGTGATCAAACAGGTTCAAACCGGGAAGATATTTTATACCGAAGGCGGAAAAACGCATATAGGCGATAAGTACATCAAAAGAAGGCTGCCTGAAGATTCATATAAAAGGGGCATCATCAGCGACGTAAGCCAGGTAGGAGGTTATCCCGAATATAAGGGTGTTCCTTATAAAGATTCTGATAACGACGGAATGCCCGATGCCTGGGAAGTGAAAAACGGATTAAATCCAAAAGACGCTTCCGATGCCGTAAAATACACTAAAAGTGGCTATACAAATATTGAAATATATCTTAATAGCGTAGTTAATATTAAATCAGTTACACCCTCTGCTAAATAATCCTCATGATTATAATATCTTTTAGAAAACAGCAGAACAGAAAGGGGGCCGAATGGCTCCTTTTCTGTTTCTGTACTGATTGGTTTAATTAGTGTGATGTTAAAGATAAAATGACCCCGTTACATTTTTTATAAAAAAAGGATTTCAGGCGTTTTATACTTATAACTTACGACTTATTACGTATAACTTAACATTAGTATGTTTATACCGGGCTATTTGTTAGGATAAGATGGTACAGAACATTGAGAAAATTCTATAGTAAATGCTTCAGGATTGACTATACATTTGTTTTTTATAATACAATTATAACCAGGATCAGGTTAAATTTTTGTCCTTAATTTCGTATTGAAAGATAATTTGAGAACTTGAATTGATTTGACCGCACACACTTAGGTTAACGGATAATGGACACCAATAAAATGAACTTTCGTAGGGGCTTTGCCGTTTTTATAGCTTTTTCACTGCTTTCTTATGGGAGCACGCAGGCTCAGAAGAAAGAGAAAGCGCCATCACCTCTCTCTGCCGGTAAAGAAGGCAAGTTAATTTATACCCCCGATTCTCTGGGGAACCGCATTCCCGACTTTTCCTATGCAGGATACATGGCTGGTGAACGGGCTATTCCCGCTGTTCCGGTAAAGATAACCGTACCCTTAAAAAAAGGAGATGCCACCCTGAGAATCCAGTCGGCAATAGATTACGTGTCGGCTCTTAAGCCGGGTAATGATGGGATCAGGGGGGCTGTGTTATTAGATAAAGGAATATATGAAATTGCGGGAAGCTTAACTATCCGGACTTCAGGAGTAGTGCTGAGAGGAAGCGGAATGGGTCGGGATGGAACCATTTTAACAGGTACCGGGAAGGATCGTGAAACGCTGATTACTATAAAAGGGAAAAATAACCGTACGGTTGATTCTCCGGTTAAAATCAGCAGCCCTTATGTTCCTGTAAATTCAGCCAGTCTGGAGGTGTCAGAACCCGCCAGGTTTAAAGCCGGCGATGTAGTCATTATTCACAGGCCTTCAACACAGCAGTGGATCGATAAACTTGGTACTGCTCATTTTGGCGGCGGGATCACCGACCTTGGCTGGAAACCCGGCGAACGTGATGTTGATTGGGATCGCAGGATTATCTCTGTAAAAGGGGCAACTATTACCTTTGACGCACCTCTTACCACTGCCCTTGACATAAAATATGGGGGGGGCACTGTTTCAAAGTACCAGTGGGAAGGCCGCATTAGTCAAAATGGAGTAGAAAACCTTCAGTGCCGGTCTGAATATGATACCGGTAATCCAAAGGATGAAGATCACCGATGGATGGCGGTCGTGATGGAAAATGTTCAGGATGCCTGGGTAAGACAGGTAACGTTTGAGCATTTTGCAGGATCTGCGGTGGCTGTTCTCGAAACAGCAAAACGGGTTACGGTGGAGGATTGCAAATCGTTAGACCCTGTATCCGAGATTGGAGGCCAGCGCAGGTATACATTCTATACATCAGGTCAGCAGACCCTTTTTCAGCGGTGTTATGCCGAATATGGTTATCACGATTTCTCAGTAGGATTTTGTGCTGCAGGCCCTAATGCCTTTGTTCAGTGCGAATCTCATTTGCCTTACAGCTTCAGCGGTACCATTGATAGCTGGGCATCGGGAGTATTATTCGATGTTGTAAATGTTGAAGCCCAGGCGTTAAGCTATTTAAACCGCGGACAGGACGCCCAGGGTGCCGGTTGGAGCGCTGCCAACAGCGTCTTCTGGCAATGCTCTGCATCAAGGATAGATTGTTTTGCTCCGCCAACTGCAAATAACTGGGCGTTTGGCTGCTGGGCGCAGTTTTCAGGCGACGGGTACTGGGAAAGCTCCAATGAGCATGTTCAGCCGCGAAGTCTTTATTACGCACAGTTGTCTCA
>JAATFW010000140.1 GCA_015654985.1 Sphingobacteriales bacterium
ACCCGCCCTTAAAAACGTTCTATGACTTTATCGACTTCAATGCAAAGGAAATGGCTCCAATAAAATCAGAACTAAAAGATAAGGGCATTATATTTCTGTATATTACGAATGATTCATCTCCCGAAAAAGCGTATCGTATAATGACTCCCGGTATCAAAGGGGAACACTACCGGCTTACAGCGGACGAATATAACGTACTGGTAAAAAGATTTCAGATAAACGGCATACCCCATTATACCATAGCCAATAAAAAAGGCGTAGTGGTTGAGAATGGTTCTCATTCGATAGATACCGAAAAATTAAAAGAGAAGCTAATGCAAATGGCGAAGGAATAGATACTTCTCTTACCGTTAAATGACAGGCGACACACCGGCCAATGTTCTGTTCCTAAATTCTTAATATTCTTTCTTATTAATTCAGTTTTTAATTCCCGGTAGTTTTGATGGTAAAATTCGGATAACTTCACTACTTTCTTCTCTTCCACTATTAGATAAAAATATTCGTAGGCACCTCCCCTGGAAGAAAGAATAGATAGTTTATATCCACTTAAATCTTCAATTTTATACGTCTTTTTACGCCCTAGTCCCAGAAATGGCTTAACAGTTACTGAATTCCTGTCTACATACACTACAATAGCTTTCGTTCTGAGTTCCCCCATTGTCAGAGCAATCAGAAAATACAGAAATAAGGCACAGAAAAACACCACGAAAAACAGAGGCAGCTCTTCAAGGTTTCATATGGTTTAACAAAATGGATCATCTATCCGGAGAGGCTAATTTAAGAAATTGGCGAGAGAATAAGCAGGTGTGGAATTTGAAAGTTCCTGCTTATTGGATCCATAAAAGCGTTTTGCCAGGTTTACCAGAATCACAAAAATTACGATCAGTAAAAAGAGCATACCTGTACGACGGGTTTTTAATTGGAATGCAATCATAAAAGAAAAGATAGTAGTATATATTAACACGCCAAAAACACTGCGAAGGTAAGGCTTTAAAAAATTCGCAGGGCCTTCTATATCAGCAAATAAAAGGCGAATTGCATGGAAAGTTGGCAGCGCAATCAGGCCGATTAGCATTCCGCTTATGGTAAGTAACTTCACATCGGCTTCCGGATTATGATAAAGTATCCTTTTCTGGGCTATAATTAAGTCTGTAATTATAAAAGCTACCAGGATGAAACCATCCAGATTAAGTGAGGGACTTGAATCAGCTCCAGGTATAAAAACATTAATATGCTGAGGTAGTGGTGTTGGTATAAACCAAAACAGGTACCAATGTAATGCCAGCAGCGCCAGCAGCAGCAAGCCGAATTCTACAATGACGGTCAATTGAAGTTTATTTAAAAATCTTGCTTTATTTTTCACATCGTATATTAAATAGAATGTGTCTCATTTTGTCCACCATCTGGAAGAATCGGAAAAAAGAATGGGATCAGCACTAAGAAACAGCATATCAAGGCCTTAAGGGGTGCTGTCGCTTTCCAAAAAAGTAGCAGCGCTAAGTATTCGGATATTCCTGAAAGGGTGCATCAACAACAAATCCTGATCGCCGGACAGAATACAAGAGGCTTTACAGGCCAAAGCAAGTTCCAGAATCATGTTATCCTTAGGGTCTCTGCAGTCGGTAACAACCTCTGTAGGGGAAAACCGAACGGCATGATCGGCGAGTTGTTGCAGAATGGTGTCCCTTTTTTTATTGCTAAGGTACCGATCAAGCTTTTTTCGGTAAATCACTTCAGTATATTCAGCAAGAACACTGTCAGAAATTGCAATGTTGCCGAGTTTTAATGCCTTGTCAAATGCTTTGGCGCTAATGGAATTTTCCAAAAGATTCGCACTGATAAAGCAATTGGTATCAACCACGAAGAATGGCTTATTCTTCATTAAGAATATCGTTCAATTCTTCTTCAGTAAGGCCTTTAGCAGTCATCTCCTGACGAAGCTCATTCAAAAAATGCAAATAGCTCTCGTTGTCACTGTTCTGAAATGCTTTGGCCAATGAGATATTGACGCTGTTGCTGATCGCTTTCTTTTTTTCTTCCGGGGCATTGCGCCAGGCTTTAGCCAGTCTGTCATTCACCTCAATTACTATCCGCTCCATGTTAATAATTTAATAAGAATTAAATATACTAAAGTACAAAATAATCAAAAGGTTTCGTAATTTGATTATCGCTTATATTTTGTCTTAAACCTAGCATCTCATGATGCCGGGTAACTAAAATTTTCTATCGGTAAAATTTATCGTAACTTTGGTTACTGTAACCCACATTACTGTAACACCCATTACGTTATGAAGTTCTATAATCGTGAAAATGAATTAACTTTATTGGAAAGAACCAGGAAAGCTATATCCGGGGGCAAAGATGACAATTGTAACCGGACGACGAGGAATAGGCAAAACAAGGTATTGTGACAATAACATGTCGCGATACTTGTTTTTGCGACAAAAAAAAGCTGTCGGAAACCGGCAGAACACAGGGGGGATAACCAACCAGCAGGAACGTATGCCCGGCAGATTTTAAACAGGTTATTGATTGACCTGTCATGGAATTCCAGCCAATTGGAGCAGCACAAGTCAACGGCAGAATGTCCTGAATTCTTCAAACGCCCTATTATCAAAACCCGCCTTCTTTGACTCGCTAAAATCATTACACGCAGACAAAGTATCTTTAAGCGAAAGATAAGTTAAGCACCAGCTTCGATTCTTGCATATCTTTCCCCCAATAAATTCATATACTTTTCTTTGTATTCGTCAGACAAAAATGAATTGCTGATCCATTCGATAGCAAGCGGCTTGTTTTTCAGAAAACGCTTTGCTATACCGCTGATCTGTTTCTTGTTCAGTCCCAGCATCACACCCAAATTTTCAAAATGCTGCCATTGCAACTTTCTCTTTTTCCCTTCCAGTGTTAAGGCCAGTTCCTCGGTATCTTCTGGATTTTCGATGGCCACATTCAGCAGATCATACGCAGGAGCCAACGTCCATTTATCCCCCCTGTTTATCATAGAGAAATTCTTCAAATGCATATCATTGTTCCCGGTGAGGAAACTGAAAACGGCCAATTCCAAAAAATAAACTTTGTCCAGCAGCGTATTGTCTGAATATTCGTTCAGTGCCTTGCCGATCTTTTCCATTGAGCTTCTATATTTATCAAAAGCTTCTGTAATCTGGAACATGTCAAGCATATGTATTTTTTCTCCAGTGCCGGTTCTGTCTATCCGTTTGGTAATGTAGGATAGTTCCCCCGATTTCAACCGGATCAGGCTTGACTTGACGACATTTATTCCGAAGGCTTCTGCAATTCGCATGGTGAGGTGCTCATTTTCGGGCATCTCCGGAAAATCGCCGGATGGTGGTTTGAAGATATAGTTACCGCCCAAAGTACCGACGATCGTTAAACGTCCTCTGTTTCCGCCCTGAAGAGCTTCATTTACCAATGACAGAGAAAGCTTGGGCTGTACCCCCGGAACGGCTACACTTCTTTCCACAACATTCTTTGCCAGTTCAGCCATCTGCTCAAGGGAATGTTCAAACAAGGGTTGTTGCCTGGTCCCGAAGAAGTCCAGGCAACATTGTTCGTGGAAATCTCCTGTTGTATTTTCCTGTATAGTATTATAACAGTATAAACATTTTTTGTTATTCATCTGCTTGCGGTATTGGTTGGACACTTACTGCACCAATGCAGTTTTGGCAACAGGCCAAAAGAAGCCCCATTCGGTCGTTCTGGTTGATCTTCCAATTCTTTGAAGCGATGTTCAGCAACCACCCTTCGGGTATCAGTCCTTCAAAAAATGGAAACAACCGCTTGTCTGTATAAGACTTTATTCTTACCGGGATTGTGAATGTGAGAAACTGGTTTGGGTATTCTTTGGCATAATTTTCCTCATATTGAAAAACATATTCGCCCTCATCTGTTTCGGTCAACGTTCCTGCTTTAACGTCTTTATAGTATATGGCTGCCTTTCTCATATTTTTTTGTTGTCGGAACCAGATAACTCTTTCGAATTGACCGGTGCCAGGGTGTGACCGAACATTAGAAGAACCTGGTTTACCTTTTCCAGATTGAGGTTTTCTTTACCCTGCTCTATTTTTCGGATAACAGTGAGCGCTACGCCTGCACGTTCGGCAAATTCCTCCTGGGTGAGGTTTACTTCCTTTCTTTTCTGCTTTACAAAATCTGCTAGTCTTACCATAATTATATGCCTTTGCAACGATTTTA
>JAATFW010000315.1 GCA_015654985.1 Sphingobacteriales bacterium
AAGATCCAGACAGGTTGGCATTATATCAATAATATGACCCGGCTGACGGTTAACATTCCCCTGCTTAACTATTGAAGGGGCCCATGCAATAAACGGTGTGGACGTTCCGCCTTCATATTCCCAATGTTTAAACAACCGGAAGGGCGTATTGCTCACATTCGCACCCGCAAATCCGTAGGCAGTGAAAGATGTTGGGTCACTGGCAGGTTTTTTATCCGCCTCTATAATCTCAGGAAGAAAACCATTTCCCCTGATCGATTCGCTGCTTCCCCCGTTGTCAGCAAGGAACATAATTACCGTATTCTGCTCTTCGCCCAGTTCCTTCAGCTTATTACGCAGCTTTCCGATATTCTGATCCATACGGTCGATCATCGCAGCATAAACCGCCATTTTATCTTCCCATCTCTCCTGTTCTTCCCGGCTTAAGCTTTCCCAGGCGGGAACATTTTTATCCCGTGGCGACAGCGTGCTGTTCTGATCCAATACTCCCAGTTCCTTCATCTTTTTAAAACGGGCCTCCCTGAGCTTGTCCCATCCTTCCCGGTATTTCCCCCTGTATCTGGCAATATCTTCCGGCAGGGCCTGAAGCGGCCAGTGCGGGGTCTGATAGGCCAGGTAAAGGAAAAAAGGCTTACCCGACGGTTCACTTTCTTCTATAAACTTAATTGCATAGTCGGTATAAGCGTTCGTAGAGTAGTAATCTTTACCCGGGGTAACAGGCGTATCGTCGAGGGCAATCGTTAACTTCTGGTTGGGCCGGTAAGGATAAAGCCCGAAATAACTTCCGGCACCATCTATCAGTCCGTAATAGTGATCGAAACCACGCTTCAAAGGCCAATGTTCAGGGGCCTGGCCAACATGCCATTTACCGGCAATAAAAGTATTGTATCCTGCAGGTTTGAGCGCTTCGGCGATCGTTACACAATTAGTGTTCAGATAACCCTGATAGGCTGGCTGAGGCCGCGTATTCATCATATCGCCCACACCGGCCTGATGCTGATAAAGGCCTGTAAGCAACGATGCCCTGCTTGGACAGCAGCGCGAAGCATTATAAAAGCCCGTCATCTTTAACCCGTTCGCTGCCAGATCATCCAGATTAGGCGTTTGGATCTCGGAGCCAAAGCAGCCGATGTCAGAATATCCCATATCATCGGCCAGGATAATAATAATATTGGGTCGCTTTTTAGCCTGGGGATAGGCAGCGAAAGAAAAGCTTGTCAGTGCAAGAACGGCGGTTATATATCTTTTTCGCATAACTAAATCTAAATATGTTAATTCCCGTCTGGTTTGGTCGCAGAAACTTTCGGACTCAGCGGCCAGTACCATTGATCCACAGAATCGGGTTTTGCCGGGTTAAAAGTGCCGGTATCACGAAGATATTTACTTAATCCCGGAACTTCCGTTTTTATCCCTTCAACAATACATTTTGCAAGTTCATAAGCGCCATAAGGCGTAAAATGGGTGTTATCCTCCAGCTTCTGCGTTTGTCCGGGAAACGTATTGGCAGGAAAATGCACAAATGCCTTCAGCGATGTTTCGGGGCCCCAGGCCTCATATAATTCTTTGCTCATCGCGTTCAGGTCTATCACGGGTACATTTTCTTCGCGGCCTGTCTGCCGCATCGCCTCGGGATAGTCTCCAAGCGTATTGATAATTTTTCCGTCGTCATCAAAGTTCCTGCGGTTCATAGAAGTTACCAGAATTGGAAAAGCCCCCTTCTCCCGTGCCGCTTTAATATATTCTTTAACAGTTTGCTTATAGGTGGTAAAGGGTTCCAGGTAATTCCCCCCGGGTTTCTGATCATTGTGCGCAAATTCAATAAACAGGTAATCTCCCGCTCTGATCAGGCTTAATACTTTTGCAAGACGTCTTTCGCCTCTGAAAGCCTTCAGGGTTTCGCCCGACTCGGCATAATTGGCGATAACAACTTTCTCAGGCTGAAAAAAAGCCGGGATCATCTGCCCCCAGGCTGCATAAGGTTCATCAGCCTGATCTACTACCGTTGAATTACCGGCGATAAAAACACTCACCGGCTTGTCGGTTTTCTCAATTTCAACGCTGCTTATTTTAGGTTCTTTCCCGTTAAACTCAATGGTAAGCTGATCATCCCAGTGAAAATAATTTAACTCTCTCGGCTTCAGCCTTACTTTCTCACCGCTGCCCGCAATATCAGGAGTCCGCACGTGTACAGTGAAAGTCTTCTTATCAATCCGCCCGTATTGCGTAACCGCATTTTCTATCATCAGCCGCCTGTTCTCTACCCGGATAGTCTGGACAGACGAACCTTTTTCATCGCCCATCGTTACGGTCACATTATAATTTCCTTCGGGAACTTTTACCGAGAAAAAGAAAGGCTTTTCGCTGCTTATAAAATCGGTAGTTAAAGGATCTTTACCCCTGCGGTCTGAAGCCTTCAGATCGGCACCGGGAAGAAAACCATACCCTTTTTCAGAAGAGTATTGCATTTCAGGAAGTACCTGCTTATATCCCTTTGCTGTTTTCCCGTTCCCGAAATCGAATTTAAAGGAAGTAGTTTGGGCGGAGCCTGAAGGGAGGTAAAGCGTTCCCATCAAGACAACAGCAGAAAAAAAATTTATCATCAGTCTGTTCATTCTAAATCAATTTCCAGTGTTTCCGCTGAATTACTGCCGGATAGTCAGACCTTCCGATCAGCGGCTGATGTATATTTAAAAAGTGGATGCCAGCTAATACATTCACTGGCATCCACTTTTTAAATATATCCGGCACCATACGGCAGGCAATAGATTTCATTACATTCGTTTAATCGGTTTTCTGATCTCTAAATTAACAGGATTTCGATTTCTCTCCATCCTGTTGTATCCTGCTATATCTGTCAATTTCTGTAACATTATTAAAACAAAAAAACTGTTACCCGGCTTAGCGGGCTTCCCCGTTGAACATCTTCAGGTAAAAATTACCTTATTAAGTTTTATATCGGAGAGAAACAACTTAACGTTATCTGTACCTTTACCTGAACGCCGGCCTCTGGTATCTGGTACCCAATATTAAAACTACAACAATTTAGGCAGCAGCCCCTGTCCAAACCTTAAGCCTAATGTCACTTCGTGCGTTCCGTTGCTGATACTTCCCAGGTTTCCCGATCCAAATCCAAATTGATAACTATAACCTATCCTTACACTATTGCTAAAAAGATAGGACAGAATACCGGCCATTTCCTTATTGCTCTGATAATTCAGTCCCGCCCCAAGGCGGTCTTTAACATACAGCGTTGCAGAAACATTTGTTAACATATCCATATTAGGCGTATAGGCCAATAAAACGGCCGGTTTGATCTTAAAATCCGTTCCGAGAGAATAAAGGTATCCGCCTGAGAAGTACCAGATATTTTTCTGATATCTCTTATCTTCTGCAGATGACTTACCCAGACTTCTGATGCTCATACGGGGAAGAGAAATTCCAATATAATATTTGTCGGGATTATACATCATTACCCCAAGACCGATCGTTCCAACCGTTTCACTGATGTTATCTCTGAATTCAGGATCAGAGGCATCCAACTGAGAATAATCTGCTTTGTAACTTCTGAAACCAGCGCTGACGGAGGTTGAAAGGAAAGAACTTTCTGATAGTTTTATCGCCTTGGCAATAAAAGCATTCAGCTCAGTCTGATTCTCTGCGCCAATTTCATCATGAACCAGTATTACTCCCGCTGCAGCGCGTATTTTTCTTAAAGGAAGGCTTCCGTTTAACAGCAGGGTAGAAGGAGCTCCTTCTATCCCCGCCCATTGCGAATGGACCAGCGCGTTTACCGAACCTGCATCATCTAACAGTGACCAGGCCGGATTAAAGGGAGTCAGGTTATCCATATACTGGTTATATTGAAATGTTTGCTGCGCAATAGTAGCACTTAAATTAAAAAGGAGCAACAACACAGCACCAGATCCAATACGCGCAGTGTTTCGTAGATTATCCATTATCATTTTCATGATCATCTGTTATTATTTTTGTCTTTTCTCTTATTCATTTCTGTCCGGGAAGAAAATCCGTTAATATTTCAATACAAAATATCCGGTTTTATGCTCCTTCTTTCCATTCACAGAATATTCAATGAGATAGAAATAGGTCCCCTGGGGCAAATTTTCACCGGAGTTGTTTTTACCGGTAAACACATTGCTTTTATTATCATACCTGCTGCTGCTGAACACTTTATTACCATCTCTTGAGACTACTGTAACCTGGTTATCCGGATACAACTCGATTCCTTCTATCCGGAGGAAGTCGTTATTTCCGTCGCCATTAGGTGATACAGCCTGATGAACTGCAGGGGCAATCAGTCCCTCTACCTTTAATATTTGTGTTACGGCAACTGCAGCTTCCCAGGTATCATCGCCCTCCTGCGAAGCTGTAATAACAGCGGTACCCTCTCCCACAATACGGATCATCCCATCTGCAATAGTAGCTACCGAAGGATCGCTGCTGCTGTAACTGACCGCCATGCCTGAACTGGCGGTAGCGCCGGGATCAAAGTCCCCCTCGCCTAATTTTTTATCGGGGATCGTATAAAAAGTAATGATTTGCTTTGGCTTAATAAGCACGGTAAGGGTCTGTGTCACATCCCCGGCAGGCATCCAGGCATCATTTCCTGCCTGAGAGGCAGTAATAACAGCAGTACCTTTTCCAACAAAATGTATTTTACCGTCCACAATAGTGGCAACAGATTCGTCGCTGCTGGTGTAACTTACAGGCAACCCTGAGCTTGCTGTGGCACCCGGATCAAGATCAGCATTTCCTACTCGTTTTTCAGGGAGCGGGCCGAACGTAATGCTTTGTTCCGACCGTGGATCTCTTTTAACCTCAAAAACCTGAGAAGCATCTTCCGCTGCCATCCATAAAAGGTTTCCCGCCTGAGAAGCAGTAATGGTGGTGGTCCCTACCCCTACAAGATGTATTTTTCCGTTCACCACCGTAGCCACGGTTTCATCGCTGCTGCTGTAACTTACAGGAAGTTCCGAACTTGCCGTTGCTCCCGGATCAAAATCCGGCTTCCCCAGTTCCAGGGGCTCAAGGGCGTTAAAAGTGATGGTTTGCGCCTGTTTGGTCACTTCTGTCAAGGTAATATTAGGCGCCGGAGGTGCGGCCATCTCATTCCCTAAATAAAAGCTGGGATATGCAGGTTGATTATATCCCGTATTTTGCCATGCAATAGCCTCCCGGTACTGCGGATCCTGCATCAGGGTATAGATCCTGTTTTCGGTCGGAATTGTGGTGGTAAACAGAAGGAGTTTGCTGTTATCGCCGCTTCTGAAGATCATCTCTTCTCTCCAGTCGCCTAAGATATCGGCTACCAGGCCCGGATTTGCCTTGGTACCGTTATTTGAAGCCGCATTTTCATAACTATCCACATTCAGTAATCTTACTGAAGTATTAGTCGTATAATCCCACTTATCCAGTTTAGTACCATCCAGTAACTCCCGCGACAGGTCGCCGTCCCACCAGATACCAAAATTCATCGATGGCGTATTAGGACTGATCTGAACACCTTTGCAAGTATACACTCCCCCAACAGCACCCCAAAGCTCATAACCTTTATGAGTAGGATCGATATCAGCAGCCATTGCCCGCCCTACATCGGCGCCTCCGCCGGGTACACCCCATATTGGCACGCCTGTTTTGGCATCCCTGAATTCGAGACCATAATTACCGTATGATGCAGGCTCTTCATGACTTTGCCATACTTCCTGGCCCGGCAGATCGGGATCCAGATCCGTCATATGGAGGGCATCTCCATGGCCCAATCCGTTTGCATACAAGCCTTTGCCGTTATCGTTAATGGCGCTGGCACCGTTAATAAGTTCATCCTTTCCATCCCCGTCTACATCTCCTACAGTTACCTGATGATTCCCCTGCCCGGCATAAGCTCCGTTACCTGCTGTGTTGCTGTCGAATACCCACCTGCTTGTAAGGTTACCATTTCTCCAGTCCCATGCTGCCCTCACCAACCGGGTATAATAACCACGCCCCATAACCAGGCTCGGACGCGCTCCGTCAAAATAAGCTACTGCGGCAACATAGCGGTCTACCCTGTTTCCGTAATCATCGCCCCATGATGAAACCGTTCCCCTGGCAGGAAGGAAATCCTTCGACGCCATCGCTGCTCCCGTGAGTCCGTTAAATACCGTCAGAAATTCCGGTCCGCTTAAAATATATCCTGCGGAGTTCCGGTAATCAGCACTTGCATCGCCGATAACCTGACCCGTTCCATCTATCGTTCCATCGGCAGTTTTACAGGCCACCTCCGATTTTCCGTCTCCATCCAGATCATAAACTATAAATTGTGTATAATGCGCCCCCGCTCTGATATTTTTGCCAAGATCAATTCTCCACAGCCTCTTGCCGTTCAGCTTATAAGCATCCAGATATACATTTCCGGTATATCCCGACTGCGAGTTATCTTTCGCATTGGAGGGGTCCCATTTCAGAATAACTTCATATTCGCCATCTCCGTCAAGGTCGCCAACGCTGCAGTCATTGGCACTGTATGTATAGGCCTCTCCCGTTGGTGTTGTTCCCGAAGGAGGTATCTGGAGCGGTATAGAAAGGTAATTATGATTCCAAACTGAGACAGGACTGGTGGCGGCCTGTTCGGCCCCATTAATCACAGGCACCACTGTGTAAATATCGTTGGTACTGGTATTATCTTCAAAATTTGTGGAATTGGTTATTGGTGAAGAATTAACCTTCGTTTTCCCCCGGTATACATTAAAACTGATTTCCGCCGGATCTGAAGCAAACATTCTCCAGCCTATATATACTTTATTGTTATCTGATCGTACTGCAACTACTCCTCTGTCGAGGCTTTCCATCTGTTTAGGGGTATTTACCACCTCATCCGGAGGGGTAACTTCTTCTGCTCCTTTAGCCATCCTGACATTCGGCGTCGCTATACCTCCCGTGCTGGCTTTGGTGTAAACAGTATAGACCGAATTATCGTATCCTGTTACAATGGATAAATTCTGGCTTGGTTCATCCACACCGGCAGCAACGTCGATATTTTTTACCTCTGTCCAGGCTGTAGCCCCCGGGGCAAATTGCATTACCCGGGCCACCGTACGCCCCGATCCATTGGAAATAACATCTACAAAGGAGGCAAACAGATTCCCCGAACGATCTTTGACAAGCCCTAAATAACTCGCATCCCTGCCGGAAAGCGCTCCCCCAACCTGGTTCCATACCCCGAGGGCATTGTCGTAGGTAATTACCGTCGCCCGGCTGTTACTGCTCCCATTCATGTAGATCACATAAACCTGGTTGTCTATGAGGGTCATACTGGTATGCCTGGCACCACTGGCAGCAGTACCATTGCTTAGCGTAGCTGGCACCGTAACGGGCCGCCACTGGTTACCGGTATAACTATAAACCGTGATTTGTCCGGTGCTTCCTGTACCGCTTGCATAGACGATATAAGGAACATTATTCTTATCTAACCCGATCCCTACACCCGATGCTTTTTCGGCCGAAATTGCCCCACCCCCTACTGTCTCCCAGTTCCCGTTCACAAAGCGCTTCACAAACGGACTACCCGCTGCCGTTCCCATCTCCGAAAAAACCACATAAGGAATATTTCCCGAATCAAACGCCATCCAACTGTTATGGGAAGTAACCAATTGCGAGGTTCCGTTTATTACCG
>JAATFW010000240.1 GCA_015654985.1 Sphingobacteriales bacterium
ACCGGTATATTTTTATACATTGAAATATCTGTACCCGGCGAATAATCTACTTTATAATAAGTACCTGTTGCAACCGGGAACGTTGAGACATCTCTTTTTCCGTGATCAAACACGGCATTCACATCCGGCGGAAATACAGACTGGTAATAATCGTTTACCTTCACTGCCGGGTTGGCCCACCACAGAAAAGTTTGCGGCAAGGGGGTCCTGTTATAAAGTTTTGCCCTGATCTCAATATAAGCTTTATCAGGATGAAGAGAAAACCCGGCCATTCCCTTTGTGTGAAACATACGCTCCACCTCGTTTACCCAGACGGTCTTACTTCCATCTTCATTTTCCTCAACTGTATAGTCCACCGGCTCAAAAGTACTGGGGCGGTGATGCTGGGGCCAGTTAAACTCTATACCGCCGGAGATCCATGGCCCCGTTAATCCTACCAGTGCAGGTTTGATCACCTGGTTATAATAAATAAAATGCCGTTGTCTGACCTTATCATAGGCCATTTGTATGCGGCCCCCCAGTTCAGGAAGGATCATTACCTTCAGGTATTTATTTTCCAGAAATAACCCTGTATACTCTTTGTCTTCTTTATCATCATATATCTTTTCAACAACGGGATTAGGATATACCACACCGCTGCTCCCCTGATATACACGTTTCTCAAAGAACATCGGGTTTTTATCCGGTTTCCCAATCCCATAGGTTGGAATAATTACTTTCTCTTCCCAAACGGATACATTCAGATTGCTCATAAAATTCATTTTCCTGATTAATGTTTTATTAAGTTTTGTTCCAGTTCTTCCAGTGTTTGTCCCTTCGTTTCCTTTACCTTACTTTTCACAAACAGAAAGCCCAGAAAACAGATGCCTGCATACACGTAGAAGGGGCCGAAAGTACCAAGTTTCTCAGCCAGTACCGGGAAAGTAAACACCAGGATAAAATAGGATCCCCAAAGCGACAGAAGCGCGACAGAAGAAGCCAGCCCCCTGATATGATTAGGAAAGATCTCAGAGATCAGTACCCAGGTAACCGGAGCAAGAGAGGTTGCATACATAGCGATCGCTATCAATACAAAAACAGACAGCAATCCGGCCGGGGCGTGGCTTTGCAGTAAAAAGGCCAGCACAATGTATATAACAGATAAACCTAAAGAGCCTGCCAGCATCAAAGGCCTCCGGCCAAGTTTATCTACCTGCCACATAGCTAATAATGTAAACACAAGATTGACGATACCGATAGATACCGTCTCAAAAAGCTGGCGGTCTAAATTAGCCCCGACCGACTCAAATATGGTTGAAGTATAGTTAAATACTACGTTAATACCGCATAACTGCTGAAAAGCAGCCAATGTAACACCTACCAGTACAGCGGGACGTACCCCCTTCTCAAACACTGCCCTGAACGACTGTTTCTTATTTCCCGTCAGCGATTTCTCGATGTCGCCAAGGGTACCCTCGGCAAAGCCGGATGACCCAATCTTATTCAGTACCTGCCTTGCTTTCAGTTCTTTACCGGCTTTTACCAGCCAGCGCGGACTTTCAGGGAGCCAGATCACCCCAACAAAGAATAATACAGCAGGTACAGCACCCAAACCGAACATCCATCTCCAGGCATCGCTGCCAATATCTGCCAGAAAATAATTTACCAGATTTGTAACCAGAATGCCGGTAACGACCGTAAGCTGGTTGATAGCCACATTCCGGCCCCGGATCTTCGCCGGTGATATCTCTGCAATATACATAGGACTTAACAGCGATGCCATTCCCACTCCGATGCCTGCCGCAAAACGCATGGATACAAAAACCGTCAGGCTATGAGAAAAGGCCATTCCAAGTGAGGAAAAAGCAAATATAAGTCCCGATATCATCAACCCGGGCCTCCTGCCATACAAATCGGCGATCTTTCCTGCAGCCAGGCAGCCCGCGATACAACCCAGTCCGAGAGATCCGGTTAAAAACCCTTCCCACCATGGGGTAAGCAGAAATTCGCTCCTCAAAAAAGGCAGAGCGCCCGATATAACAGCAAAGTCGAATCCGAAAAGATATCCCCCAAGAGCAGAGATAAAAGAAATACCTGTAATATACCTGTTATTAAAGCCCGATGATTGATTAGTCATTTACTTAAGTTTATTTATCAAAACTGCCCTTTTATCCGAAAAAAACAAATAGATGAAATCTGTTAAAAGATGGATATTATTATCATTAAATGCTGCTATTTATCAGGGATGCAGGTAAATTACGGCGCCTCCTCCCGGAGCCGCATGCAAATTCATTTTCGTCGTGCTGTTCACCTTCATTTTCTTATGATCATATTTTTCAGCATCCCTGTCAGCTTCTCTTCCATCGCTATAGACCTCAGCAGAATACTCCTTTCCTGCCGGCAGGAAAGAAAAATCTATTTCAAGATCTCTGGGGTCCCAGTTCGTCATTGCCCCAATAAACCATTCATTCTGCTTTCTTTTGGCAATCGCTGCATATTCGCCAAATTTTGCGCTTAATACTTTGGTCTCATCAAACACTGTAGGTACCGCCGATAAATAGTTCATAATATCAGGATATTTCTCATATTCAACCGGCGAATCGCACAACATTGCAAGAGGCTGGTCAAATATCACATACATTGCCAGTTCGTGGCAACGGGTCCCCAGCGTGGAGGGAAGTCCCGGATCAACAGGTTTAAAAGAATCTTTCTGCTTATTTCTCATTGACCCCGGAGTATAGTCTATAGGCCCCGCAAGCATTCTGATAAAAGAAACGAACATATGATGCCGGGGGTTGGCAGTATAGTCCCATTTAGAACATTCAGCCCCTCTTACTGCTTCATAGTTTACAATATTAGGATAAGTTTTCTCTAAACCGGTCGGTTTAGTACAACCATGAAAATCGACCATTAACTTTCTTTCAGCGGCAGCTTCAGCAATTTTCTCCATCCAGGCTATAGCTTCCTGGTCATCTCTGTCAAAAAAATCCACCTTAATCCCGGCAGCACCCAGGTCCCTGATAAAATCCAGGTTAGCATTAAGGTCTTTAAGCAAGGTGGCTGCAACACACCACAAAAAAACTCCCACCTTTTTTGAAGAAGCATGCTGAATAACTTCCCTGATATCAACCTTCGGATTTACTGCAGGCAGATTATAAACATTCGACCAGCCGGCATCAATCATCATATACTCAAGCTTATTGCGGGCTGCAAAATCGACGTAATAATTATAGAGAGCCGTATTTCTGTTGTCCATCCCCGATGGAATATCCGCCCCCGGCAGCATTGCATCGTGCCACCACTCCCATGCCGACTTCCCCGGTTTAATCCATGAAATATCCCTGATCCGTGAAGGCCTTGCCAGTTTATATATTAACCTGTCTGTAAGCAGTCTTTTATCATCATCGGTAGCAATAACCACCCTCCATGGGTAAGCTCTCTTTCCTGATGTCGTGGCTATAAAGTCAGCTCTTTCCTTCACTACCGACACAAAATTACCCCAGCTTCCCATGACTGTTTTTGTCGGATAAGCTGCCCAGTTTCCGATTATTTTATCTTTATCTTTTTTGATATACATTCCCGGATAATCAAACACGTCTGATTCTGCCAGCACTACCTTTATGCCGGTATTCTTATAAGTAAATAATGCTGGAGTAACAGCCCGTTTACCTTCATTAACAGATGCAACTGATGAATATTCCACATAAGGCAATTCCCATGAGGTATAGTTCTCAGTCTCAGCTAATACAGCGCCTGCATCTCCTTTTACATTAAATTCAGCCCTTTCACTCAATACCTTTACAGAATCCTTCAGGTCTGTGACAAACCGGTAAGCGATCCCCTCATTATAAGCCCTGAAGATTACCGAATAGTGGTCAGGAGAAACAAAGACAAGTTCATTATACTCTTTTGACTCAGACGCCTTCCCTTTTTTAAGATCACTTAAATAGCCCAATACCTGTTTATCAAGCCGCATGGCAATAACCGACGGTTTAATAACTTCTGTATTATTAAATGAAATTGAATAGGTGATACTGTCGTTTATCACCACCTTAACACTCAGTTTACGGTCTGGCGACCTTAATAAGTAAGTTCCGGCCAGGGCGTCATAATTGCATAATACTGCCAGAAGAAGAAATACCGGTAAAACTTTATACGCTATTTTCATAAATCTATTTATTAACACTAAATCTGAATAATATATTTTCTTTATAGAGCTCCCCGGCGTTAATGACAGTGGAAGGAAAGCTCGGATGACTGGGACTGTCGGGGAAATACTGACACTCCAGACATACACCATCAAACGACCTGTAAAGCATAGACCGATTACCCGGATAACTGCTGAACAAATAATCTCCTGTATATAACAAAACGCCGGGATAGGAGGTTAAAACCTCCATACTCCTTCCTGTCAGGTCGTCTGATAATTTGCATGCAGGGTGTAGTTTTGCACTGCAATTCTTATTTATAATATAATAATCATTAAATCCCGGGACAGGCCCGCCGTTCATATTCATTTTATCTGCTATTATATTCTGCCTGAATGACTTGTTTCCAACAGGAACAATTACAGCGGTCGGAAGGAAACTTTTTTCATGCTCTAACATATGATCGGCATGGATAGTAAGCCTTTGCTCCAAACCGTTACGGCTCCCTGCGGACAAATTAAAGTAAGAGTGATTTGTAAAATTGGCGATAGTCTTCTTATCGGAAACGGCCGTATAATTGATCAGAAGTTCATTTTGGTCATTCCACTTATAATCAACCTTCAACTCCAGATTTCCGGGATACCCTCCCTCGCCGTCCCTGCTCATTAAACTAAATGACAGGCTGTCTTCCTCAATACAAAAATCAAATACCCGTGAATTAAATCCGCTTGTTCCCCCATGATTCGTATTCCCGTGATCATTTGGTTCAAGAAAATAAACCGTTCCGTCAAGCATAAATCTTGCTTTGGCAATTCTGTTGGCATAACGGCCTATTGTAGAGCCAATATAGCAAACATCATTTAATTAGCCTTCTATTGATGAAAATCCAAGAACTACGTTCCCCAGTCGCCCCTGTTTATCCGGAACGTTTACAGACACCAGGGTTGCCCCATAATTTGTTAATTCTACAAACGCACCGGAGGAGTTACTTATTCTAAACAAATAAATTTCCGCTCCATGAATATCACCCCATGGAGTGGAAGAAATCAGAGTATTGTCCATCAGTTAGCGCCTGATCAATTAGTATAACCGGTGTTTTGATCAGTTTCAGAAATATCGTCGTTCTGAAGGATTTCAGTCAATGGAATGGGATAACGTTTATGAAATTCCTGAATAGAGCCGCTTTCCCTGGCCCATTTATTTCTTTCCTTTATTAACTGAACAAACTTACCTGAACGGATTAAATCCATTCTTCTCCAGCCTTCAAAACAAAGTTCTCTCATCCTCTCATCCATCATTTTGGTTTCGAACCCGTCCTTTGACAGCCCGGTACTCCATTTTAATGATTCAGGGACAGTTCCTCCGAAGGCCCTTTTTCTTACCTGATCGTTCACAATAACAACTGCTTCGGATGTACGGCCAAGTGAATTCAGACATTCGGCGTAACTAAGCAAAACATCGGCATACCTCAGGTAAAATACATTTTTCCCGGAATTCCAGAAACTTGTTGTACCATCTATCCTCGGGTCTTCAAATTTTTTAACATGCGGATCTAATTCATCGCCGCCAAATCCCGAAAGCAATGCAGGCTTAACTCCTTTATAGGTAAAATCATACCTGATACTTGCGTCCTTCCGGGTATCCCCTTGTTCCCATACCCCTCCGTCTGCAGCATCCTTATAACAATATTGTGTTGGTACCATCAGATCGTAACCGCCAAAGTAGCAATACCCATTTATTGAAGCTAAAGCGCGTGACCCCATTTGCCATTGTATCTGGTTATTATCAGGCCAAACATTATTAAACTGGAATTCATAAATAGATTCCTGAGAATTAGCATGAGCAGGATCAAAGAGATCGGCATAAACAGGCAA
>JAATFW010000026.1 GCA_015654985.1 Sphingobacteriales bacterium
GCCCAGAAACCTTCCCCAACCCATATCATGCCCTTCAAGATAAATAGCTATATTTATTCCCGAAAATCAATTTAAATGAAGAAAACAGCCTTTCTCCTCGCACTCATAGCTTTAATATCCTCCTGCAACCAAAAAGACAGGAAAAATCCAAACACAGAGAACAAAAATTTCGCTAAACTGTGCGATCAGTATTATGAAGAGGGGCTGAAGCTTTTTCCTTTAAACGCCACTTTCGCAGGCGATAACAGGTACAACGACCTTCTGCCTAACGATGGCTCGGTTACTTTTTTAAATGAAACCAAAACATATTACAGCAAATATCTCGACAGCCTTAAAAACTACAGGCGGGAGGGGCTGAACGAAAATGATCAATTATCCTATGACGTTTTAAAAGACCAGCTACAAATCAATCTCGAAGGATTTAAATACCACTTCGAGTACATGCCATTTAACCAGATGTTCGCCCTTCCGCTTTTGTTCGGACAATTAGGTTCAGGCACCGGTGCCCAGCCTTTTAAAACCGTGGAGGATTATGAAAACTGGCTGAAACGCGTTTCGGCCTTTTCCAATTGGGCTGATACAGCCATAAGCAATTTCAGGAAGGGGATGAAGGCAGGCATTGTACTTCCAAAGGCTGTAGTTGTTAAGATGTACCCTCAAATGTATAGCATGGTAGTAGCAGAGCCGTCGAAAAGTTTGTTTTATGGCCCTGTTGCCATGATGCCCGAAAATTTCTCTGCGGCAGAAAAAAAGCGTTTGACAACCTCTTACAATCATGCTATTTTAAATGAGATCGTTCCAGCCTATAAAAGGCTGGGTGATTTCCTTAAAAACGAATATCTGCATGCAGCCCGAACTACTTCGGGACTCTCGGCCTTACCCGGTGGTAAAGAAATGTACGCTTACCTCGTAAAACAGCAAACAACCACCCTTAAAACCCCTGAGGAGATCTATCAAACCGGACTAAAAGAAGTATCGCGCATTCAGCGCCAGATGGACAGCATTAAAAACAAGGTCAGGTTTAAAGGAACCCTGCAGGCATTCTTCGAATACATGAGGAACGACCCTAAATTCACACCATATAAAACACCTCAGGAAGTGCTTGCTGCCTTTGAAAACATCCATAGACGCATGGAGCCTAACCTGAAGAAAATGTTTAACCATACGCCTAAAACCCCTTTTGAGATCCGCCAGACCGAAGCTTTCAGGGCCGAATCCGCAAGTGCAGAATACAACCAGGGTTCTGCAGATGGTAAAAGGCCCGGCATGTTTTATGTCCCTATATTAGATGCAACCAAATTCAATATTACTTCAGGAATGGAGTCGCTGTTTTTGCATGAAGCCATTCCCGGTCATCATTACCAGATCTCGTTGACGCAGGAGAACACAAAACTTCCAAAATTCAGAAGGTTTGGGTTTCACAATGCGTATGTTGAAGGGTGGGCCCTTTATTGCGAGTCGCTGGGGAAAGAATTAGGCCTCTTTGCCGATCCATATCAGCATATGGGAGCCCTTGGTGATGAAATGCACCGCGCCGTCCGTTTAGTGGTAGATGTTGCCATCCACACAAAGAACATGACCAGGGAGCAGGCTATTAAATATATGATGGATCATGAAGCGATCAATGAACAAGGGGCAACGGCAGAAATTGAGCGCTATATGGCAATACCGGCGCAGGCATTGGGCTATAAGACCGGCGCCATGAAGATCCGTGGACTGAGAAGCAGGTATGAAAAACAACTGGGGGGTAAATTTGATCTGGCTGAATTTCATAACCAGGTATTAAAGGACGGTTCATTGCCACTTAACGTATTTGAAAGAAAGATGGATGTCTGGGCAGAAACTCTGCAGTAGGTCAAAACCGGCAGACCACAGCTAATCCTAAGTTTGTATGCTGCTTATTTGTTACAATTGATAGCAGTGCAGATACCTTAATTTTGCCTTATAGAATTTTATTTCATTATGGAGTATATAAGATTTGGAAATACCGGAATGACGGTATCCAGGTTATGCCTGGGCACTATGACCTATGGAACACCTACAGACAGGTGGCCATGGGCATTAAACGAAGAACAAAGCCGGCCTTTTATTAAAAAAGCGCTTGAGCTGGGATTTAACTTTTTTGATACAGCCGATATTTATTCACTGGGAGCCAGCGAGGAAGTGGTAGGCCGTGCCCTTCGCGATTTCGCGAAACGCGACGATATCGTTCTGGCTACTAAAGTGTTCAACCCGATGGGTGAAGGGCCTAACGACAAAGGGCTCTCTCGAAAATATATTATGAGTGCAATTGACGCCAGTCTTAAACGATTGGGAACGGATTACGTAGACCTTTACCAGATCCACCGTTGGGATTACAATACCCCTATTGAAGAAACAATGGAAGCCCTGCATGATGTGGTGAAGGCAGGGAAGGCCCGTTATATCGGGGCATCTTCTATGTATAGCTGGCAGTTCGCCAAAGCGCAATATACTGCCGATCTGAACGGCTGGACACGATTTGTTTCGATGCAGCCGCATTATAACCTGGTTTACAGGGAAGAAGAACGCGAAATGCTTCCTTTTTGCCAGGATCAGAAAGTTGCCGTTATCCCATGGTCGCCCCTGGCCCGTGGATTATTAACCGGCAAAAGGACTAAAGAAAGGAATGAAACAGAACGGGCAAAGACAGATTCATTTGGCAAATCTCTGTATGGCGCCGATTCAGATTTTGATATTGTAAACCGGGTAAGCGAACTTGCAGAACGAAAAGGAATACCCAATGCCCAGGTGGCCATGGCCTGGATGTTAAGCAAACCGGCTATTACCGCTCCGATCATAGGCGCCAGTAAACCCGGACACTTAGAGGACGCTGTGGGTGCCCTTTCCGTAAAATTAAACGACGATGAAATCAAGGGACTTGAAGAGCTGTACCAGCCGCACCCGGTACTGGGATTTCATTAATCAATAAAAGAGAGCCTGGTTATCACATATAACCCTCCCCTCTTTTTTATTCAGCTATTGAAGGCCCAAAAGAGATTACACTTTTGCCCGATGCAAAGATCATTATTATGGGAAATGGGGAAACCCGGCGATTTTGGAAAGAAACTGAAAATCGGGAATATAAATATAAAAGTGTTGCAATTATTTATACATGGCTCCGGCATCAAACGAAGAACAACGGAAAAGGCCTCATAACCGGGGCCTTCCTATTTTAAAGCGGTCTGCCGTGATCCAAAATCATTTTGTTTTACCACATCGAAGGAACCTCTTTGATTCGGGATATCACAATGGTTTAATGAGTTTGGTAACAATTCATTAATCATTTGTTGACCGCATCATAACAATGCCTGTATACATTTGTGACACTTTTTAAGCTTTAAGTCAAACAAATGCTTGCTCTATTTTGTTTCCCGGCCAACTTTTCCTTTAGGCAGTCAACTTCCGGTTTCGTATCCATTATTTTTTTATTCACATCCCTTATATTGTGTTTTGCCGGATGCCATACCGACGATGACACCAAACCACCTAAGGGTATCCAGATCAGTAACGTATCAATTCCTTCCAGCATCAATGTTACAGCACAGGGCACGATCACGCTTTCGGGCAAAGGCTTTGAAGAAGGCGAGAAAATAAAACTGATCTCAACGTCCGGCGAAAACCAAACTTACCTCATTGAACTATCTGCCGTTAATGACGAATCGGTGTCGTTTGTACTTCCCGCAGGTGTCCTGTCGGGAACGTACAAAATTATTGTGGTCCGCGGAAATGAGGAACTTCTGTTAGGTTCAACCAACATCAGAATTACTGTTGCCATCCCGGTACCGGATGTCGCGGGCATGACCGTGAAAGGGATCGTGTACAGCAACGGTGTAGGCATCCCTGGTGTAGTTGTTTCAGATGGATACAACGTGACTGTCACTGATAGAAACGGAATATATTACCTGACGTCGGAGAAAAAGAACGGGTACGTTTTTATCTCTGTTCCTGCAAACTACGAAGTAGCGTATGATAATAACATTCCGCAGTTCTTCCAACGATTAACCGCAGGTTCTTCCATAGAACAAAAAGATTTTTCATTAGTGCCTGTCAGCAACGGCAAGTATGTGATGCTTGCTACTTCCGATTGGCACCTGGCTAATCGCAACGACGATATACAACAATTCAGTTCAGGTTTTCTCAAAGATGCTAATGCACTCATTGCCGATTATACCAATACGGGCACCAGGGTGTATGGTCTTGCCCTGGGTGATTTGTCGTGGGATCTGTATTGGTATGAGAACCATTTTGCTTTGCCGGAATATCTGACTCAAATGAAAAATGTGAATTGCCCGATATTCAGTACTATGGGTAATCACGATAACGATCCCTACATAACAGACGATTGGACAGCAGCCGCAAAGTTCAGGGATGTGGTAGGTCCCAACTATTATTCATTTAATATAGGTGAGGTTCATTACATCGTATTGGATGATATCCAGTACCTCAATACCGGAGGTTCTCAGGGCGTGATTGGGCAACGCAACTACAATGATGTGGTGGTAAACGATCAAATGCAATGGCTGCAAAAAGACCTGGCAACCATTCATGACAAAACCGCTCCGCTTATCATTTCCATGCACGCACCGCTATACGGCAGTCCTGCAGTCGATGGCAATGGCAACGAAGTAAATACCATAAAACTCAACAATGGCAGTTCATTTCTTACTGCTTTAAATGGCTTTGCCGATGTGCACCTTCTGACAGGACACATCCACGTAAATTATACCGTGAGACATTCAGCATCCATCATCGAACACAACACCGCCGCTGTTTGTGCTACCTGGTGGTGGACCGGTAAAAATGGATATGCCGGAAATCACATCTGCAAAGATGGAAGCCCGGGTGGATACAATGTTTTTGAGATCAACGGCAGGGACCTGAAATGGTATTACAAAAGCATTGGCTATCCTAAGAGTTACCAGTTCAGAGCTTACGACCTTAACCGTATACAGATAACCAGTGCAAGGTTTGCCCCTAACTCCACCGATGATGCCTTAGCGCCTTACGCAGGCGCATATGCCAATGCCAGTCCCGGCAATGAAGTACTGATTAACGTATTTGGCTATGGCCCCGGATGGAAAGTAGAAGTTTCAGAAGGAGGCACCCCGCTTACCGTAACGCGGGTATCGGCACTCGACCCGCTCCACATCATATCGTATGAGGCCAAACGGCTGAATGCCGGCGCAACTCCCACTGAAGAATTTGTTACCAGTCAGAATACACACATGTTTAAAGTCAAAGCCTCCGGCGGCAGCTCAACACTCGATATTAAAGTCACCGACAATTTTGGAAATGTGTATTCAGAAGCGATGCAGCGTCCTAAAGAATTTACATATCAAATAAAATAACCCTGATTGCTAATGATTAAAACAAGTACACAATGAAACCATCATGAGCATTTGCAGACGCTCACAAACCGAAATGAATAAGGTGCTCATGATAGCTTCATTACCATTAAAAAACAAATTATTCAAATGAAAATCAAAACATTCGCTACAATTACACTCACTGCATTGTTCCTGCTATTGGTAAACCTGCAAACCATGGCCCGGCAAAGGGTTGTGACCGGAACAGTCCTTGATAAAAGCGGCGTTCCCATTGCCGGAGCCAGCATAAAGCTCAAGGGCACAACTTCCGGAACAACGACAGATGCAAACGGAACATTCAGTTTGAATGTAAATGAAGGAGCCGTACTGACCATTCAGATGATTGGTTATCTCCCGAAAGAACTACCGGCAGGCAATTTGTCGAAGATTAATATTACCCTTGAAGAAAACGTCACCCAACTGGAAGGCGTAGTGGTTACTGCATTGGGCATTAAACGCGAAGAGCGATCACTGGGCTATTCGGTAACGAAAGTGGGCAACGAGCAAATGACGCAGGTGCCTACCAACAACTGGCTTAGCACGCTGAGCGGCCGCGTGGCCGGCCTTAGCCTGAACAGTGCAAATTCAGGCCCCGTCAACTCCATGCGTGTAACGCTCCGCGGCGACCACTCTCTTAACTATGGAGGGAACGAAGCTCTCTTCGTTGTCGATGGTGTCCCGGTTCGGTCAGGAACAACAGCAACCTCCTCCAGCAGTAGCTATACCAACTCTGGTGGTGATTTTCCGGTAGACTACGGTAACGGGGCAAGCGATATCAACCCTGAGGACATTGAAACTATTACCGTATTGAAAGGCCCTGCTGCTGCGGCTCTTTATGGTTCGCGTGCCCAAAACGGTGCCATCATTATCACCACGAAGTCCGGCCGCAAAAACAAAGGCGTAGGTATAACCGTCAGTTCAACTGTTTCATCTGAAAAAGCAGGCTACTGGCCCGACTTTCAAACCGAATACGGTTCGGGAAGTGACATGGGTGTGAACCCTTATAACTTCTGGACATTGGACCCTTCCCTGGTAGGCGGCGCTACAGATTATCCTCCACGCAACATCTCGCGTTATGCATGGGGCGAAAAATTTGTTCCCGGTATGATGCGCTATCAATATAATGGAAAGGACTGGGAAACCGGCCAGATCTCACAAACTCCTTTTGAATATAAGGACGACTGGTTTAAAGGTATTTTCCAGACAGGTGTTTCGTATCTGAATTCCATTGACATAAATGGAAGCAATGGTGAAGGCACGAACGTACGTGTATCTGTTAACCAAAATAAAAATAACTGGATCTTGCCGAATACAGGTCTGGACAGAAAGAACATTTCATTCTCACTGGAATCGCCCGTGAACAAGTGGATCAAGTTTAAAACAAAAGTAAACTACTACAACACCAAGAGCGACAACATGCCGATGGCGGGTTATCACGAAACAACAGTGATGTATGACCTGATGTGGGGGTATAACACCAATTCCATCAACGATTGGAAAAACGAATATTTCGAAGGGAGATTCAATGAGACGAACCGGAACGCTAACGTCTCTCAGGACGGAAACAGTCTGGTGTTTGCCGGAACAGGTTCTTACAACCCTTACAGGGTGCTTTATGAGGAATTAAATTCGACGCGCAAAGACAGGGTATTTGGTTTTGCCGGGTTGACCTTTGATTTGTCAAGCGTGCTCAAAGGCCTTACGCTCGATATGAAATCCGGACTGGATTACAGTAACGATTTCCGCACACAGCGAAAACCCAAGCTGACTGCGGTATGGATAAATGGTATGTACCGCGAACAAAGTTTTATAAACTATGAAGCCAACTCCGACTTCCTGTTAAAATACCAGGGAGAAATGGTTGATAACCGGCTTTCAACAACCTTTGCCTTTGGCGGAAACAACCGGTTTGTTAAATATCAAAGCAATAACGTTCAATTAAATAACCTGGATATTCCCGATGTGTATAACATTTCCAACGTACCTACAGGGGAATACCCGGTGGCATCGGCTAACAGAAATCAAAAAGTGGTTAACAGCTTGTACGGACTTGCGACGTTAGGATGGGATGATAAATACTATCTGGATCTCACGGGTCGTAACGACTGGACAAGTACCCTACTCAGAGGCAACTGGTCGTACTTCTATCCTTCGGCATCGGCGAGTGTTTTGCTCGACCGTGTGTTCGATCTCCAGTCTTCTGTGCCTGCTATCTCCATGGCGAAACTTCGCCTGGCGTGGGCAAATGTGGCTAACGACACCGATCCGTATTCACTTGACCAATATTACAGTGCATCCGCTATCGGCGGCGGGTATACCTTGCCGGGAACAATTCCCACTCCAAATCTTAAACCCGAAAGTTCTGAAAGCTGGGAACTCGGCTTAGATACAAGGTTGCTCCGGAATCGCCTGGGTATTGACGTAACTCTGTATAAATCAGCTTATAAAAACCAAATCATCAATGTCGATGTGGATCCCGTCGTAGGTGCTTCGGCACTGAAAATAAATGCGGGTGAAATCGACAGCAAGGGTATTGAGGTGGCGATCAATTCTACCCCTGTAAAAACCGCAAATTTTTCATGGGATATCAACCTGAACTGGTCGCGGAACATCAACACACTTGTTAGCCTGAACGATAGCTTCGACCCCTCTACGCCATTAGAGACCGACATGGGAACAACCGTAGGCGGAAGATTGCACGTATATTCATACGTTGGCGAACAGATGTACAAACTCTATGGATTGGGCATGAAACGTGCTCCTGAAGGTTCTTACTACATCGATGGCAACGGAAACAAGGTAGATTGTTCTGGCCGGATGATTGTCGATGCCACCACCGGTTTGCCTTCTTATACCACTTCACCCACAACCTATTTAGGCAAAGTAACACCCGAATGGAAGGGCGGCCTGAGCACAGCGCTCAGATACAAAAATTTCAGCCTGAACATGCTGTTCTCTTACCAGTGGGGAGGCCACCGGTTCTCGGTAACCGATGGTATTTTGTCCTATCAGGGTAAACTTACCAATACCCTCGAAGGCCGTTATGATGGCATTGTAGCAAACGGAGTGAACGTTGTTGCTGCAGACGAAAACGGCGTGGGTGAATACCAGGTGAACAACACTGTCACCAGCAGTATTTACACGTACTACCAGGCGCTCGTACAAGACCGTTACAACGGTGAAGCA
>JAATFW010000104.1 GCA_015654985.1 Sphingobacteriales bacterium
CAGTTCCTGCTCTAATTTATATCCTTCAGTAACACCTTTAACCATATTGTTTAAAAGTGACCGGTAAAGACCATGCAGTGCTTTATGACGTTTCTGCTCAGATGGACGTTGTACAAGTATCTGTCCGTCTTCCTGTGAAACGGTTATTTCTCCGTCTAATCTTTGTTTCAATTCTCCTTTAGGTCCTTTTACTGTAACTACATGCTCTGCAGATACAGAAACAGTAACTCCTGCAGGTATTGTTATTGGGGCTTTTCCTATTCTTGACATGCTTTAATCCTCCTGATTAATGTACAAAACATAATACTTCGCCACCAATGTTGAGGTTGCGGGCTTCCTTATCTGTCATTACTCCTTTAGAAGTAGAAACAATTGCAATTCCCAAACCGTTTAGTACACGTGGCATCTTTTCTACACCTGCATATTTTCTCAAACCAGGTTTACTCACACGTGTAAGAGTGCGAATAGCAGGAATTCTTGTTACGGGATGATATTTCAATGCAATCTTAATAGTACCTTGTGCATTGTTGTCCTCAAACTTGTAATTCGCGATGTAACCTTTATCAAAAAGTACTTTTGTAATTTCCTTTTTGAGGTTTGATGCAGGAATTTCTACAACCCTGTGGTTGGCCTTAATGGCATTCCTTACTCTTGTAAGATAATCTGCTATTGGATCTGTATTCATTATTTGTTGTTTATGGTAGTGGTATCCTGTTATTGGGACCTGCTACCGGTTTATCTTTATGTTATGAATTATGAGTGATAAGTTATGAATGTAAGCAAGTAACTTATAATTCATAACTCATAACCCATAATCTATTTTTACCAGCTTGCCTTCTTTACTCCCGGAATCTTACCTGCAAGCGCCATTTCACGGAATGTTACACGTGAAATACCGAACTGACGCATATAACCGCGGGGACGACCAGTTAATTTACATCTGTTATGTAAACGAACCGGAGAAGCATTTTTAGGTAACTTATCTAATGCTGCATAATCTCCTTCAGTTTTCAAAGCAGCTCTTCTTTCAGCATACTTGGCAACTAATTTAGCACGCTTAACTTCCCGTGCTTTTACACCTTCTTTAGCCATTATTTACTGTTTGATTTTTAAATGGTAAACCAAATTGCTTTAATAATTCCAACGCTTCAACATCGTTCTTCGCTGAAGTTACAAAGGTAATATCCATTCCCATAATTTTATTGATCTTGTCAATATTGATTTCGGGGAAAATAATCTGCTCGGATATACCTAAAGTATAATTACCATGGCCATCGAACCCTTTATCATTGATTCCTTTGAAATCACGGATACGGGGTAAAGCTACAGAAATTAAACGATCAAGGAATTCATACATCTGACTGTCGCGTAACGTTACACGAACACCCACAGGCATTCCTTTACGTAATTTGAAATTAGAGATATCTTTTTTAGATTTAGCAGCAACAGCCAACTGACCGGTAATGGTAGTAAGCTCGCTGATCGCGCTTTCTATTAACTTCTTATCTGTTGTTGCAGCACCCACACCCTGGTTGATAGCAATCTTCTCAAGCTTAGGGACCTGCATAACGCTCTTATACTGAAATTTATCTTTCAGTGCGGTGCGGATCTCGTCCTTATATTTTGATTTTAATCTTGGTACGTAACTCATTGCTTAATTTCCTCCCCGGATTTTTTAGCTATTCTTACTAATTTACCCTCGGCATTTTCCTGTCTGCCTACGCGGGTTGGTTTGCCGGTTTTAGCATCAACAACCATCAGGTTAGAGATGTGGATAGCAGCTTCTTTCTTAATAATACCACCATTTGGAGTGGCGGCATTAGGTTTAGTATGGCGTGAAACCATATTCGCGCCTTCTACTATAGCTCTGTTATCTTTCAGAATTACTTCTAAAATTTTTCCCTGCTTACCTTTAGAGTCGCCGGCTATTACCTGAACCAGATCACCCTTACGGATTTTCAGCTTAGGCTGTGTATTCTTTTTCTTTTCCATGTTACAATACCTCCGGTGCTAATGATACAATTTTCATGAATTGTTTTTCACGCAGCTCTCTTGCAACCGGACCGAAGATACGTGTGCCACGTGGTTCGTCCTGATTATTTAATAATACTGCTGCGTTATCGTCGAAACGGATATAAGAGCCATCCTTACGTCTGATTTCCTTCTTGGTTCTTACAACAACTGCTTTAGAAACAGTTCCCTTTTTAATATTACCAGAAGGGATTGCACTTTTCACAGTAACAACGATCTTATCACCAACCGAAGCATACCGCTTGCCGGTGCCGCCCAGAACACGGATCACTAAAACTTCCTTAGCGCCGCTGTTATCTGCAACATTCAGTCTTGATTCCTGTTGTACCATTACTTAGCCCTCTCTAAAATTTCAACTAATCTCCAGTTTTTGTTCTTACTCAGCGGACGAGTCTCCATAATCAACACTGTATCTCCGATACCGCAGGTGTTGCTTTCGTCATGAGCCATAAATTTGGTAGTTTTGTTTACAAACTTTCCATAGATCGGATGCTTTACCTTCCGCTCTACGGCAACTACGATAGATTTATCCATCTTGTTGCTTACTACCAACCCTGTACGGGTCTTTCTTAATTTTCTTTCCATTGCGACTCTAAAATTATTCAGTTTCAGAAGCGGACTGCTTAGCGGCAGCTTCTGCTGCTTTGCGTTTAGTCAATTCTGTATTCAAACGTGCGATATCTTTTCTCACCTTACTGATACGAGATGGATTCTCTATGGCAGAAACTGTATGCGCAAATTTTAATTTTGTGAGATTAGCCTTTTCTTCGCTTTTGCGGGCTATGATCTCTTCAGTTGATAGCTCTAATATTTCTGAGGTTTTCATCTTTTCTATTTGTTGTTGTGAGTTCCGGGTTGCGTGTTGCAGGATAGACCCACAGCTTTCAACCTTCAACCTGCAACTCGTCTAATCTTCTACGTAATCTCTACGTATTACAAATTTGGTTTGTACCGGTAATTTCTGAGCGGCTAAACGCAATGCCTCTTTAGCAACTTCTAAAGGCACACCTTCAGCTTCAAAAATCATTCTTCCCGGGCGAACTACCGCTACCCAGTATTCCGGAGCACCTTTACCTTTACCCATACGTACTTCCGCAGGTTTCTTGGTAACGGGTTTATCCGGAAAGATACGGATCCACACCTGGCCTTCACGTTTCATAAAACGTGTAACCGCAATACGCGCAGCTTCGATCTGGCGGCTGGTGATCCATGCCGGTTCCAGTGATTTTATTCCGAAAGAACCAAATGACAGTTCAGCACCACGGGTGGCTAAACCTTTCATTTTGCCCTTCTGCATTTTTCTGAACTTCGTTCTTTTTGGCTGTAACATCTTTTTCTGTATTTATATCGTTAACGATGTCTGAAAATCAATTATCTCTTTCCGCGGAAGCCAGCAGCACCGCCGCCACGATTCTGGCCCTGACCACCAGCGCCGCCACGGTTCTGACCCTGACCCGGGCCGCCTCCGCGATTCTGGCCCTGACCGCCACCGCCACGGTTCTGACCACCGCTGCGTCTGTCGTTATTGCCGCCTCTTCTGTCGTTACCGCCACTTCTTCTGTCGCCTCTTTCACCACCGCCGAAAGCTGCAGCACCTTCGCCTCTGCCTCTTACACCGGTTGTCTGGCCGATATTCGGAGAAAGATCACGTTTGCCGTAAACCTCACCTTTGCAGATCCACACCTTTACACCGATCTTACCATAAGTAGTAAGAGCTTCTGCAAGTGCGTAATCAATATCCGCACGGAAAGTATGCAACGGAATTCTTCCTTCTTTATACTGCTCGGTACGTGCCATTTCAGCTCCGCCTAAACGGCCTGCACACATTACTTTGATTCCTTCTGCACCTATACGCATGGTTGATGCGATAGACGTTTTCATTGCGCGACGGAAAGAAATACGTGCTTCAAGCTGTTTTGCGATACCTTCAGCTACTAACTGGGCATC
>JAATFW010000338.1 GCA_015654985.1 Sphingobacteriales bacterium
ACCAGTACCTGTTCGATATAGTTTTCGGGCGAAAGATTGGAGAAGTCTCTTGTGAAAGGAGTGATAATAAGATGATCAACTCCCAGCATCTCTATCAGTTCTGTTTTTTCACGGATGGTAGTGATCAGCTTGAGGCTATCGTCTTCGGGATGTAATATCATCCTGGGATGCGGAAAAAAAGTAAGGATCACACTTTCTCCGCCGGTTTTTTTAGCCTCTTCTACCAGGCGGGTTATAATTTTACGGTGACCGATATGCACCCCGTCAAAAGTGCCTATGGTAACTACCGCCGCAGGTAATTTCTGAAATTCGTCTATATGCCTGTATACTTTCATTTTGCCGTTTGCAAACTAAAATAAAAACGTTTTATATTCATTTTTACGGAAGCAGCATATCAAATAGTTATTGAAGAACAGTTTTAAGATGAAAATTAGTTAAAGGATGTTTTCTTCCTGCGGCCTGAGGCTTTTAATATGGCCAACGAGCTCCATTACTTCGTATGCATTTTCACAGCGGTATTCTCCGCTCCGCGTGCGGCGCAGCCTGGAAAGATAGGCACCGTTGTTGAGCGATTTCCCAAAGTCGTGAATGAGCGACCGTATATAGGTTCCTTTGCTGCAAACTACTCTGAAGTCAATTTCCGGCAGTTCTATCCTTGTAATTTCAAAGGTGCTTATGTGAATGCTGCGGGCTCTTCGTTCTACAGCTTCGCCCCGCCGGGCTTTAACATACAGGCGTTCACCTTCAATCTTTACGGCCGAATGGGCCGGAGGAAATTGCTCTATGTTGCCAATAAAGTTTTCGCATGCGGGGCGGATGGATCCTTCTTCAAGATCAGAAATGCTGAAGGTTGAGTCGACTTCTGTTTCCAGATCATAAGAAGGTGTAGTTGCGCCCATAATCATTGTTCCGGTATATTCTTTTTCCTGGGCCTGAAACTCGTCGATCTTTTTTGTGAGTTTGCCGGTGCAGATAATAAGCAGTCCGGTAGCCAGCGGGTCAAGCGTCCCGGCATGTCCTACTTTCAGTTTCAGGGGTTTTAATGAATTCCTGATCTTGCTGACCACATCAAAGCTGGTCCAGCGGTAAGGCTTGTTCACGAGCAGTAATTCTCCCTCGGGAAAGTTAAATTGCGGAAATTCTCTTTTCTTTACTTCTGTATCCATTACACAATCTGCAGGTTAATTCCCGCAAGCAGCAAAATTAATATTATCCCTCCAACAAGTATACGGTACCAGCCAAATATTCTGAACCCATGTTTGGTAATATAACCTATAAATGACTTAATTGCGATGATGGCGACGATAAAGCCGATCAGGTTACCCAGGATAAGAAGGTTTAATTCTTCATGGTTTATGCGATAGCCGCTTTTGTAAAAGTCGTACAGCTTCTTTACCGTTGCCCCGAGCATAGTGGGTACGGCGAGGAAGAAGGAGAATTCGGCGGATGCTTTTCGCGAAAGTTTTTGTGTCATTCCGCCGATGATGGTTGCCCCGGAACGGGAAACGCCCGGAATCATGGCGAGACACTGGAACAGGCCGATCTTCAGAGCTGTTGGATAACTTATGCCGTCGGTAGTATCCGTAAGGGGTTTGTTAAACCATTTATCAGCATAGAGGAGGATCACTCCTCCCACAACAAGAGATATCGCCACAGCGAGGGGGCTTTCCAGCAGCTTATCAATGGTTTTGCTTAACAGCAGACCGAAAACAATTGCAGGGATAAAAGCCACCAGAAGCTTGAAGTAAAAGGTGAAGCTCTGAAAAAAGCGCTTAAAATAAAGCACCACAACAGAGAGAATGGTGCCTAACTGAATGACAATAGTAAAGAGTTTTACGAATTCGTTCGACTGGATCCCCATGAGGGAGGAGCCGATAATCATATGACCTGTGGACGAAACAGGCAAAAACTCGGTAAGGCCTTCGATGATGGCCAGAATTATTACTTCAAAAATGTTCATTGAAACTTATTTACGCTTCTTTAAAATAGCATAAAAGCCTATGGCAAAGCCTGCAAGTACCACTATGGGCGCTATTACTGTTTTACGGAAATCATAGATGCTGGTATCCCCGGCCATCAGAATAAATCCCAGTGCCACTACAGCAATGCTGATGAGCATAAACTTGTAATTGCTCTTGTCGAATATGAAATGAGCCTGCCTGTTCTCAATACTTTCAATCTGTTTTTTTGCCATTATCTGTAAAGGTTGTAAATTTTCAAACGTAAATATTTACTTACTGCAAAGTAGGTGCTTAAACCTGAAATCAAAATCCCAATGATGATCACCGCCAGAAATACAATGCCAAACTCATACCAGTTGCGGAGAATGACCAGTTCGGGGATTTGTTTCTGTGCTATATACAGGCTGGCAAGCAGCAGGATAATAGCAATCAGGCCGCCGAGGAAACCGTGAACGACACCATATCCAAGAAACGGCCTGCGGATAAACCCTTTTGTAGCGCCCACAAGCTGCATACTTTTTATCAGGAAGCGCTGCGAGTAAATGGCAAGCCTGATGGTATTGTTTATAAGGGCTACCGCAATGATAAGAAGAACGGCGGCAAAAGCCAGGATCACCAGTCCGATCATCTTAATATTCTGATTGACCATATCGATCAGGGATTTTTGATAGATGACTTCCTTAACGAGCGGATTTTTACCGAGCTGGCGGCTGAGAGATTCAATACTGGCATTGTTAGCATATTCAGCCTTCATATAAACGTCAATTGACGACAGCAGAGGGTTATATCCCAGGAAATGCACAAAATCCTCTCCCAGGTCCTTCTGAAGGTTTCTGGCTGCCAGCTCTTTGCTGACATACTGGGTTTTTAATATATAGGGATGTGTGTCGAGCTGTTTTTGGAGGGCCAGTACATCTACTTCTTTTGCTCCGTCGCTGACAATAATATTCAGAACGATATTTTCTTTCACATAGTTCGAAAGATTGCGTGCGTGAACAAGCATCAGTCCGAGTAACCCTATCATCAGTAATACCAGGGCAATGCTGATCACCGTCGAAACGTATACCTGTTTGGTCTTTTTAGAAGAAGCACTGCTTTCAAATTCTTCCATAGTCAATTTTAAGATAATGCGAAAATAGTAATTTAAGTTGAAAGTTGCGGGTTGAAGGTTGAAAGTTGTGGGTTGCGGGTTGAAGGTTGCGGGTTGAAGGGTGTGGATTGAAGGTTGCGGGTTGAAAGCAGTAACAGGCAAATGTACCTGGCCTGTGTAAAGACAGGATTAAGGGTTGTATGATTCGCTTAAATTTACCGGCCAATTTATTATTTTCGCGTCATGGATTACCAGTTTAGAGAGATTGAGAAAAAATGGCAGCAGTTCTGGGCAGAGAACCAAACATATAAGGTTGATAATAACTCTGACAAGCCTAAGTATTATGTACTGGATATGTTTCCTTATCCCTCGGGAGCGGGGCTGCATGTGGGGCATCCGCTGGGGTATATTGCTTCTGATATTTTTGCCCGTTATAAACGGCTTAAAGGGTTCAACGTATTGCATCCTATGGGATATGATTCGTTTGGACTTCCGGCAGAACAGTATGCTATCCAGACGGGGCAGCATCCGGCATTGACTACCGAAGAGAATATCGCTACTTATCGCCGCCAGCTTGACCAGCTTGGCTTCTCTTTCGACTGGAGCCGCGAGGT
>JAATFW010000219.1 GCA_015654985.1 Sphingobacteriales bacterium
AAAAAAAATAAGCTCCCGATGGGCGAGAGCTCAAACTAACCAATTATAAACCTAAATTATATGAAAGGAGCTGTAGGAGAAGGAATCGAACCTTCAGGGAGTGGTTATCCGTTTCCGGGCTTTCCATTATTCTCCGCCACCGCGACAAGGAGGTGTGTTTGCCTGTTTCACCATCCTACAGTATCTAAACATTATCTCTTAAAGAACTTGTTGAAACAAAGATAACTACTTTATCAATACATTGCAAATATTTTAAAGAAAAAAGTTAAAATTTATTAATACCCTAATTAAATTGTTAATTTAATAAAGACTTTACAATGACATAACTTCCGGAAACCCTTTGAAATAACCTTACCAGGCTTGCCCGGAAACCATTGTAACAGGTTATAATTAAACTTTCTGATAGCTGTCTTTCTTCAACATTTTTGAATGCGGAAAAATTATAATTCAACCCTCCGCAACTTTACGTATGGAGCAAAACATTCCGAAAAAGAATCTGTGAATAAAATAAATGGTTCGCCATTGCCAAAAAATCGACAAAAAAAATAAGCTCCCGATGGGCGAGAGCTCAAACTAACCAATTATAAACCTAAATTATATGAAAGGAGCTGTAGGGGAAGGAATCGAACCTTCAAGGAGTGGTTAGCCCGTTTCCGGATTTCCCATAATCTCCGCCACCGAGACAAGGAGGTGTGTCTGCCAGTTTCACCACCCTACAGTATTAACACTGTCTTTTAAAAGAACTGTTGATACAAAGATAATAACAAGCACAACACATTGCAAATATTATATCATAAAAAGTAAATTTTTACAAAATACTCAATAGACACCGTCAAAATTACCAATATTAAAATATGAACTTTTAAAAGACGTGTTTTATTAACAATTTATTAATTAAAGAAAACAAAAATGTCTCCTCTAAATACGTTCCGCCCAGCCCTGATCTTTTCCGAAATCAAATCTTCCCTGCTAATCTTCATTTTCAGCGGTACCTCCCACGTTTTCGACATGTACGCCGGGAATTTTTTCCTTCTCTTCTTCAGGTTCTTCAAAAAAAGAAGGAGCCGGCTTAACTACATGGCCGGGAATAACGATATTTTTTTTTTCAGAAAGATCATCTTTATTAAGCTTTTTAGAATTCCTGTGATTTTCCATTTCAGTAGTTTTAATAAATTATCTTCAATAATCATTCCATATCCAATGATATTAGAAGGATTATAACCGGTTTACCCGGCCGGCCAGATACTACTGCCAAAAGCTATAAGAACCTGAATGATCAGACCCATGCTTTAAATGCTTCAGGAAAACTGCCTATTGTCTTAAGAAATTCCTCGCATCGGCAACAACAGAAAAGTTAACAGATCAGCAATATATCAGATACGCCAGATCAAGACTTAATGAAACAGGCAAATAGAGTTACCGGTGAAAAAGCTTCGCTACGTATTTTCCAATAATATCAAACTCAAGGTTAACGTTAGTTCCTTCTTCGATCTTTCCAAAGTTGGTATGTTCATGAGTATAAGGAATAATAGCGACAGAAAAATGATCGTCACCCGAATCAACAACCGTCAGGCTCACTCCGTTAACGGTAACCGATCCCTTTTCTACCGTTACATTGCCGGTCGAAGCATCATACCTGAACGTATAGAACCAACTGCCATCCCTCTCTTCACTGGAAGTACAAACAGCCGTCTGATCAACATGCCCCTGAACGATATGCCCGTCGAGCCGGCCATTCATTAACATACAACGCTCGATATTAACCAGATCTCCCTTGCGTAAATCACCAAGGTTTGATTTAAGAAGCGTTTCTTCTATTGCTGTAACCGTATGGCTGTCTTCACCCAGCGCTACCACCGTCAGGCATACCCCATTATGGGCAACAGACTGATCGATCTTTAATTCAGCCGACACCGGAGAAGATACTGTAATATGCAAATTTCCGCCTTCACGGTTCAATTGCGTTACTTCTCCTAAAGCTTCTATAATACCCGTAAACATAAAGCGAAGTTAAGGAATTCCAAACCTACTCCCGAAATTTCTGTTATTTTATGATTATTACAGAGTTCAGAAAATACGGATTCCCCGATTATATTAGATATATTCAGTAATTTTGGCATAATATTTATGTTAAGACAGAATTTACAACAGAAGCTACTCCAGAAGCTGTCTCCTCAACAGATACAGTTTATAAAACTATTACAGGTACCCACGGTGGCGTTAGATGCGCGGATCAAAGAAGAGCTGGAAGAAAATCCGGCGCTTGAAGACCTTAGCCTGACAAATCTGAATGAGCCTGCTGAAGAATATCCCGACAAGGATCCCGAAGAGACAAATTATGATAATGAAGAAAAGGGGGAAGAGACAGACGAATTCAATATAGAGGATTACCTTCAGGAAGATAATGTAAACGATTACGGCTCTAAATACGATCAGAACGGGGATGATGATGAGGAACGTAAAGAGATACCTATCGCCGTTCAAAGCTCTTTTTACGAAAAACTACAGGAACAGTTAGACCTTATGCCCCTGGCTGATAAAGATTTTCAGATAGGTCAGCAAATTATCGGGAGCCTGGATGACGATGGATATCTCCGCCGCCCTATCACTTCGTTAATCGACGATCTTGCCTTTTCACAAAATATATTTGCTGAAGAAGAGGAAGTTGAGGAAATGCTGAGGGTAATTCAAACTTTTGAACCCGCCGGCGTTGGCGCCCGCGATCTAAAAGAATGCCTCCTCATCCAGCTAAGAAAAAAAGATCAGAATAACCTGCTTGTACAAAAAGCCATTAAAGTGGTCGAACAGTATCTTGATGAGTTTACCAGGAAACATTATGATAAACTCGAGCGGTCTCTAAACATTAATTCGGAAGAGCTTAAAGAGATCGTCAACGAGATCTTAAAGCTGAATCCCAAGCCAGGCGATTCAAGCGAGACAAACAGCAAACAGCTCCAGGTAATCCCCGATTTCCATATCAGCAATAACGACGGGTTCCTGGTGCTAACCCTTAATGCCCAGAATGCTCCCGAGCTGAAGGTAAGCCGCTCATACCAGGAAATGTTCGAACATTATGATAAGGCAGCACAAAAAGACAAAAAGCTTAAAGAAGCAGTTCAATTTGTCAAGCAGAAACTCGACTCCGCAAAATGGTTTATCGATGCGATTAAACAACGTCAGCAGACTCTTCTGAAGACGATGAACGCGATCATGCATTACCAGTATGATTATTTTCTTACCGGCGATGAAAGAAACCTGCGGCCAATGATCCTGAAGGATATTGCAGATAAAATAGGGATGGACATTTCTACCGTTTCCCGTGTTGCAAATTCAAAATACGTGCAAACCGAATTCGGCACCTTCCTGCTCAAATCTTTCTTTTCAGAAGCCATTCAGACAGAAAGCGGCGAAGAAGTTTCCAATAAGGAAGTAAAGAAAATACTCGAAGAATGCATCGGAAAGGAAGACAAGCGCCATCCCCTCGCGGATGAAAAGCTTGCAGAAATTCTCAAAGAAAAAGGATACAATATTGCCAGACGTACTGTTGCAAAATACCGCGAAGCAATGAACATCCCGGTGGCACGGCTGCGAAAGGAGCTGTAATTGGTTATGAATTATGGGTTATGAATTATGAATTGCCGCACTCATAACTCATAACTCATAACTCATAACTCATAATTCATAATTCATAATTCATAATTCATAATTCATAACCCGCCTTACGCTCACCTTAGCGGGCTGCTGCTGTAAACATGATACTCTCCCGGTGCGAGCGTAGCTGTATAATTTCCTCCTGCCACGTCAATTGCTGCGCCGGAGAAATTATCATACCATGTTCCGCCGTCGGGAAAAGTAATATTTGCCTGTGCGGGTGTAACATCAAAGTTTCCGGTTACCACCACATTTACAGATGAGCTTTTTAAAATAATATATTTTACAGAACCGGTAAGGCTGTACTGAAAGTTAGTGGTGGAAAATACAGGGTTATTTTTTCTGAATTTAATCAGCTTAGCATATACATTATAGAGTTCCCGCCGCCTTGAATCAGCGAAGTACTCCCAGTGAATGGGTTTCTCGCCAGTCCTGCCGTTCTGATCGATCGATATTTCATATCCAAGTTCGCCGAACTGCCAGATCATTTTTGGTCCTGGAACAGAAAAGAAGAAGGCGGCAGCCAGTTCCTGGCGTTTTAAGGCAGTTGCAAAATCTTTAACATTATAGGTTCCTGAAGAATTTCCATACTGGAGATTCTTATACATCAGCCTTTCTTCATCATGACTTTCCATATACGTCACCAGGCTGTAGGGCTGGGTAAAACTATGCCGGTCATAGAAGGTTCGCGACAGATCGGAGTTCTGCACATACCCCATAGTAGCCTCGTTAAAATTATAGTTCAGGTTATTCCAGAACATCATGCCGTCCTCCGAAAGCTCCTTTTCTTCCGTGTCTGCGGCAAGGTGCTCAAGGATCACATAAAAACCTGGATCGATACCCTTAATAAAACTATTGTAATCCTTCCATATAGCAACACGACTGGCATCATACGCGCTACAGGCTGCAACAGAAGCATCTGAAGTACCCGAATTCTTTTGTGTAAACCCCTTTGAAAGGTCGAACCTGAAGCCATCGATCCGGTATTCTTTCATCCAGAATTCCAATACATTCTTAACAAAATATTTGGTGGCGGCGCTCTCATGATTAAAATCATATCCAACATTGTAAGGATGTGTCGGATCCGCATTAAACCAGGGATTATTTGCAGCAGGCTTCCCTGCAGCCTGATCAAAATACAACTGTACCATCGGCGACTGTCCGAATGAGTGGTTCAGAACCATATCCAGTATAACGGCTATTCCTTTGGCATGGCACTCGTCAATTACTCCCTGGAGTGCCGTTTTTGTTCCGTAATATTTATCCGGGGCAAAATAAAAGGAAGGATTATATCCCCAGCTTAAATTTCCCTCAAACTCATTAACAGGCATCAGTTCAATTGCATTGATACCCAGATTTGATAAATAGTTTAACGTATCCCTGAGCGTACTGTAACTGTGAGCGCTAAGAAAATCGCGTAAATGAAGCTCATAGATTACCAGGTCTTTTTTTTCAGGCCGGGTGAACGAACTGACCTTCCATGTATACTGTGGCTGGTTAGCCTGCATCACACTCACTATTCCCGTCGTCTTTCCTGTAGGATACGCCTTCAGGGAAGGATATACAGAAGCAGGAACATAACTGTCGTTATCAGGATCGAGCACTTTTCCGCAGTAAGGATCGGCAATCTTTAATGTGCCGTCTACCTGGTACTGGTAAGCGTACTCCTTATCCGGATCAAGACCGTCAATTTGAATCCACCACCGGTTACCGTCAGGGGTGTTCTTCATCAAAGCCGGGGCATCTGCCTTCCAGTCATTAAAATCGCCGGTAACATAAACGGTTTTCTTACCCGGCGCATACAGGTTAAAGATAGCCGACCGCCCCCCGTTAATAAATGTAACCCCATCTTTGGCTCCTGCCGGCAGATCAGTCTGTTCGGTTTTTCCCTCTTCGGCAGAATCTTTTTTCTTGCATGCTGTAATCACAAAAAGCGGCAGCAGTAACAACACTATTAATTTTTTCATCTGCTTATAATTATTGGCGATGTTTTTTTTGAAAGCATCAATGAGATCGCTTCGCTAAGCTCGTTTTTCAGTGGTAATGAAGTTATCATAATCAAATTCACCCCCTGCTGTATAAATTGAAAGATCATGATGGTTTCATGATATTCTGTTAGTTTTATTTACTTCTTCCTTCCTGAACATTCAATACAGACACCGCACCGAGGATCATTAAAATACCGGCAAGAACAATGGCATAAATAGCCTGACCGTGAAAAAGATGTTTCACCATCAGGCCGCCAAAAAATCCGTTAACGATCTGCGGAAAGGTGATAAAGAAATTAAAGATCCCCATATAGACACCCATTTTCCGGGCGGGGATGGAACCTGATAAAATAGCATAAGGCATGGCCAGAATACTTCCCCAGGCAAGGCCGATGCCTATCATCGAAAAGATCAGCATTTTGGGGTCCTGTATAAAATAAATGGACAGCAAGCCTATGCCTCCGGCTGTTAAAGAGAATGCGTGGGCCATTTTCCGGCTTGTAAGCCGGGCTATAGCGGGCAGGCAAAGCGCATAGACCGCAGATATGGCGTTATAGATCCCAAAGAGTATTCCTACCCAGTTGGCCGCATCGGCAAACTGCGCAGAAGAAGTATCGCCGGGTATTACTTTATAAATATGCTGTGCAATCGCCGGAGTGGTAAAAACCCACATGGAAAACAAAGCAAACCAGGAAAAGAACTGGACCAGGCCCAGTCGTTTCATAGTTGCCGGCATGTTCGAAAAGTCGGTGAAGATCTCCCATATCCCCTTCCGCTCCCCGGTTTCAGTCTCTTCCCCATGGAACCGGGAACGCTCTTCCGGAGAATATTCTTTGGTAGTAACCACCGTCCACACCAGCGTACCCACAAGTACCGCCGCCCCTGCATAAAACGAATAAAGCACATTATCGGGTACCTGCCCCGGGGCTGCTGTTTTTGCAACATCAAAATATTCGGAGAAGATATATGGCAGCCACGAACCCAGAACAGCACCCGCTCCGATCAGAAATGTCTGAACAGAGAAACCAACGCTTCTCTGTTCTTCAGGAAGATTGTCGGCCACCAGGGCCCTGAACGGTTCCATCGCCACATTGAAGGAAGCATCCATCATCATCAGGAGCCCGGCGCCCACCAGGATGGGAGGGAATAAATACGCCAGCACCGCCGAATTAGGCATAAAAACCAGGGCGACGGCAGCAAGCAGGGCCCCGGTCAGAAAATAGGGCCTTCGCCTCCCCAGCTTCGTCCAGGTATTATCACTGTAATGCCCGATAATCGGTTGAATGATCATCCCTGTTATCGGAGCGGCAAGCCAGAAAAGAGATAAATGTTCAACATCGGCCCCAAAAGTCTGAAGGATCCTCGACGCATTGCCGTTCTGCAGGGCAAAACCGAACTGGATCCCGAAAAAGCCAAAGCTCATATTCCAGATCTGCCAGAAGGAAAGCCTGGGCTTTTCAATTATACTGCTCATATATTGGTTATTTAATGATTATATCGGTTAAAATGAACGCTATGTTAACGATAAAATGCCCCGCATACTTACCACTTACAACTTATTACTTACCACTTATTTTACTCTGATGAAACCTCGATAAGCTGCCGCTAACAAACAGAAATGAATAAGAGCTTATCGAAGCTTCATTGCCATTAAAAAAACAAATCATTCAAATGAAAATCTTAAAATAACAGCTCCCGCTGTTTTTACATTTACCGGAATCCCTTCTTTCAGATCAGTCAGGGAAAAGGAAGTCCCGCTGAGAACATCCGTAACAGAAAAAGACTTACCCGCCGGCATCTTTATTTTTTCGATGAGTGATTCCGGGAGTATAATTTTCGAATCCAGCGTTTTCTCCCGGTCAAAATTAACAGCCACAAGTACCCATTCTTTCGCTGTACAGCGCAGATAAGCATACATCCGGTTGCTAAACCCCTGCTGCCCGGCCAGTTCATAAAAGGCCCCTTTCTTTATTGCTCCGCTTTGTACGCAAAAATTCAGAAGATTTGAATAAAACGTTCTCAGTTTCTGCTGATCCCCGGATAATCCTCCGCCATCAAACTTACCGCCGTTCATCCATTTCTGATGTTCGGGCACTCCCCAATAATCAAAAATACTCGTCCGGTTGTCGTCCCCGCCAAAGCCTTCCTTCCCTTTTCCCGGCTCTCCCACTTCCTGCCCGAAATAGATCATTACCGGTCCCTTCGAAAGGGTTGCCGCAACCACCATCGCGGGGACTGCATTCCATGGATCTTTTGCAAAACCCGCCGATGCAATCCGTTCTTCGTCGTGATTTTCGAGAAAACGCAGCATATGAGAGGGGAAAGCCCTGCTTTCCTTATTTACCACATAGCTTATATCTTTAACATCAGCCTTCGCGTCATTCTTTATTAATCTCTTTAAAGCATCATACAAACCTACCTTATCATAGAGATAATCGAAGTTCCCGGTTGTCAGAAACTTTTTATATTCTTTGGGATTATAAGCCTCTGCAATAAAGATGACCCCCGGTTTAGCAGCCTTTACCTGCGGGATCACCCAGTTCCAGAATTCCACCGGTACCATTTCGGCAACATCACACCTGAAGCCATCAACATCCTTCTTTGCCCAGAACACCAGGATATCGCGCATCTTATTCCATACCGGAGGAATGGGATCAAAATACTTTTTCTCCCCGGCCTGGTAGTCTACGCCGTAGTTCAGCTTAATGGTTTCCGACCAGTCATTTATAGAAGGACTGGCAGAAAAAACGTTATTTCCGGTGGCCTTTGCAGGGTTCTCATCAAACTTCCCATCCTTCAGCGGACTTTTAAAACCAGGCCCCCCGGCATCCGTTCCCGCAGGGACCACGAAAGGCTTTCCCGGAATGTAGTAAAAATCGTTCCGGGGATCAAAGGCCTTACTTTTATCATCAGCCGCTCCAAAATCCCGGGCACCTTCAGGTTTTGCATCCGAATTATAGGTACGTGCAACATGATTGGGAACAAAATCAATCAGAACTTTCAGTCCCCGTTCATGAGTTCTCCTTACCAGGGCCTCAAATTCAGCCATCCTTTTTGATACGTCCCCGGCCAGATCAGGATCCACATCATAATAATCCTTTATGGCATAAGGCGATCCGGCCCTGCCCTTTACAATGTCCGGGTCATCCGCTTTAATTCCATAAGCCAAATAATCCGTCATTGTAGCATGTTCTATGATCCCGGTATACCAGACATGCGAGATACCAAGTCTCTTCAGTTCATCCAGCGCTTTAACCGTTATATCATTAAATTTCCCCGACCCGTTTTCTTCTACGGAGCCGTAAAACTTATTCGTTGTATTCTTATTCCCAAACAAGCGTACCATCATCTGGTAGATAATGAGCTTATCATTTCCGGATCTCACTGAAGCGGCATCCTTTGTCATAGTTGTCTTATTTTTCTGTCCTCTGCCACAGGCAGACCACATCAACGATAAAGATAACAGGGAAGACAAGAAAATCAGTACTGTTAAAGCCCGGAAATCAAAATGCCTTTGCATATGCTATCTTTTTAAGTTTATATCCGGGTATCCTGCCTGCAATTCGCCTGATCTTTCAAGATGGTACGGAATGTCATAAACATATACCGTCAAAGGCTTGTCAGACCGGTTACCTAAACAAACTCCATCCCTGTCTATTCTTACGTTCAGAATTACGCCCCTGAAAAAGATGTTAAACGAAAAGGATTCCCATTTACCGGGAAGAAAAGGTTTGAAATGTAACTGATCATTCCTTACCCGCATTCCCGCAAAGCCTTCCACAACACTCATCCACGTACCTGCCATAGAAGTAATATGCAGGCCATCTTCCGTATCATTGTTATAGTCGTCCAGATCAAGTCGCGAAGTGCGCAGATAGAATTCGTAGGCCCGCTGCTCATCGCCCAGCTTTGCAGCAAGGATAGCATGAACACAAGGCGACAGGGAGCTTTCATGAACCGTTCTCGGTTCGTAGAAGTCAAAGTTCCGCCTGATAACAGCTTCATCATAACGGTCCTCAAAAAAGTAAAGCCCCTGTAAAACATCGGCCTGCTTAATATAGACCGAACGCAGTATCCTGTCCCAGCTCCACTTCTGGTTCAATGGCCTTTCTGCCGGATCAAGGTCTTCAACAAGGGTCTGGTCTTTATCAAGATACCCATCCTGCTGAAGGAAAACACCCAGTTCTTTACTTTCGGGGAAATACATATTTTCAATAATGTGTTTCCATCCGGCACTTTCCCCGGCCCGATCAAAATTTGTCTTTTTTTCAATGAGAGCATATTTTTCCGGAGAACTGCTTTGAACATATTCCAACGCCTCAATCGCATATTCCAGGCACCAGCATGCAATGCTGTTGGTGTACCAGTTGTTGTTTACGTTATTTTCGTATTCGTTGGGGCCGGTTACTCCCAGCATCACGTACCTGTTCCTGGCGGCACTCCAGTTCACCCTCTGCCTCCAGAACCGGGCAATGCCAATGAGCACTTCCAGGCCAAACTCAGACAGATACTCCTTATCCCCCGTATAACGGATGTAATTAAAAATGGCGTAAGCAATAGCGCCGTTCCTATGGATCTCCTCAAAAGTTATTTCCCATTCATTATGGCATTCCTCGCCGTTCATGGTTACCATGGGATACAGGGCGGCGCCACCCTTAAAGCCTAATTTCCGGGCGTTCTCAATAGCTTTTTCAAGATGCTTATAGCGGTAGATCAGGAGGTTTCTGGTCACTTCCGGAGGTGCCGTTGCCAGATAAAAAGGCAGGCAGTACGCTTCAGTATCCCAGTAAGTAGAACCTCCATATTTTTCGCCGGTAAAACCTTTCGGCCCGATGTTCAGCCTGGCATCTTCTCCCGTATATGTTTGATTTAACTGAAATATATTAAACCGGATTCCCTGCTGGGCCGCCGCATCCCCTTCGATCACAATATCACTTTCCCTCCATTTAAGGGCCCACGCTTCAGCCTGCTCCCTGAGCATTATTTCAAAGCCTTTACTGCTGATACGGGCGAGCATCGCCCTGCATTCACCAATAAGGTTCTCTGAAGGATAATTTTCAGATGAAAGGTTCGCAGCATATTTACAGACAGTAATTTCAGAACCCTGCACAGCCTGAACCTGAACCCCGTGACCGGCATACTTTGTTTTGCTGATCGTTTGAGACGGAAACTCCCTTTTCCCCCCTTCATATTCTATCCCGAACACCATTCCGGTGCAAACCTCAAACCCGGTTTTTTTTGTACGCATCACCAGGTATGCGCCTTCTTTATCAAATTCCTTTCCGGTTTCATCCCAGAATTTCTCATCGTAATTAGAATCCTGGTTTTTTACGTCGCCATCTATATAAGGAGTAATGGTGAAGAGGTCATCAAAATTCAACGGCGTTACAGAATAGCAAATTGCACCGGTTTCATCATCAGCAATACTGCAAAAGCGCCTGGCATTTACTTTTACCTGCTTTCCGTTCTTCAGCTCTGCAACAAAAGACCTTTCAAGATAACCCTCTTTCATATGAAGCACCCTGCTGAACTCTTTCACCTCACAGGTGTTCAGATCAAGCAGTTCATCTCCGATCCGGATATCGATCCCGATCCAGTTTGCAGCATTCAGTACCTTTGCGAAGTATTCAGGATAGCCATTTTTCCACCAGCCCACACGGGTTTTATCCGGATAGTATACCCCAGCCACATAATTTCCCTGTAAGCTTTCACCTGTATACGTTTCTTCAAAATTCGCCCTCTTACCCATCCGGCCATTCCCCAGACTGAAGATACTTTCCGATATTTTATTTAATTCAGGATCAAATCCCTCTTCAATAATTTTCCACTCATCAACTTTTATATAATTCTTCATTTTGAAAAATATCCCGCCCTTTTTATACCCTAATCATTATAAATCATACAACTGCTCCGGTCTCAGCTCATACAGCCCCCTGACAACCAGATCTGCCTCTTTTAATACCCGGGGAGAACCAATGCCCACCACTTTCATACCACCGGCTTTGGCGGCTTCAACCCCTGCAAGCGCATCTTCAAATACCACACATGCGGCAGGCTCAACACCCAACGCTTCAGCGCCTTTAAGAAACACCTGCGGGTCGGGCTTGGACGCCGTTACCGTATTGCCGTCTACAATAGCATCAAACAGCGGCTTTAATCCTGTTCTTTCAAGTATTAAACCGGAGTTTTTACTTGCCGATCCAAGGGCTGTCTTTAACCCCGCCCCTTTCACCGCTTCGAGAAACTCCTTTGCGCCCGGTAAAACCTCTTCCGGCTTCATCCTGCTGATCATTTCTACATACCACCGGTTCTTCCTGCCTGCAAGTTCCTCCTGCTCAGCTTCTGATTTTTGAACGCCCCCCCAGCTTAAGATCAGTTCCAGTGATCTTACACGGCTTATCCCCTTCAGCTTTTCGTTCTCTTCTTCGGTGAAGTCGAACCCCAGTTCGTTCGCCAGGCGTTTCCAGGCACGGTAATGATAAACGGCCGTGTCTACAATAACGCCGTCGAGATCAAATAAACACGCTTTTATTTCAGGCATACTATTTTTTTAACTCCAGCACCAACGTTGTTTTAGCAGGAACTTTTATACTTTGGATTGAAGTGAGGTTCTCTCCCGTGATCACGTTCACCGCGCTGTCAAAGCCCCCCGTTCTTTGTATAAACCCTGAAGTATTCAGGACCTCTTCTTTTTCATTACTGTTCATTATCATCATCACGGTTTTATCAGCATTATACCTGAAGTATACATAAATACCATTTTCGGGAACATACTGCATGAGTTTACCGGTTTGCAGTACTTCATTATCCCGGCGGTAGCGGGCAAGGGTACGGACATAATTAAAAGCCTCATTTTCCTTATCCGTGCGGCCTTCTGCTTTGAATTTATTTTCTTTATCTCCCGGCCAGCCTCCTTTAAAGTCCTCCCGCACCAGTCCGTCGGGATTGGAGAAATTCTTCATCAGGATCTCTGTTCCATAATACATTTGCGGAATACCGCGGGTGGTGAGAAGCCAGGCAATACCCGACTTATACTTATTGAAATCCTCACCCACTACAGAATAAAAGCGGCTCAGGTCGTGGTTATCCAGGAAAACCACATTACGGGTTGCATCCTGGTACACAAAATCACTGGCTATGGTGGTATAGAGTTTTGTGATCCCTTCGTCCCAGCCAAACTTTCCGTTCAGGGCCTCATTGATCGCCCACAAACACTGAAAATCAGTTACGCCCGGAAGTTCGGTATCAAAGCCCCTGTTTACCGTATTTCCCTGGGTAAAAAATGCCTGATTAGGAATTCCATGAACCCAGGTTTCGGCAAAAAAGGTAAATTTCGGATACTCAGCCTTAATAGCTTTTGCCCACTCAGCCATAAAAACAGGGTCATTATAAGCATACGTATCGAGGCGAAAACCGTCCAGCCCGGCATACTCTATCCACCAGATATGGCTTTGTGTAAAATACTTTTTAACATAGGGATTCGACTGGTCCATATCGGGCATATGATGATC
>JAATFW010000126.1 GCA_015654985.1 Sphingobacteriales bacterium
AATTGCAGCAGGAGGAGGATACCAATCTGGAGAACCTCGAGAAGAATACGATCATGCGGGTGATCGAAAAACACCAGGGAAATATCAGCAGGGCGGCAAAGGAACTGGGAATTACAAGGACTGCACTATACAGGAGATTGAGTAAGTACGATATTTAGTTGAAAGTTGAAAGTTGAAAGTTGAAAGTTGAAAGTTGAAAGTTGAAAGTTGAAAGTTGAAAGTTGAAAGTTGAAAGTTGAAAGTTGAAAGTGCCAATAGCGGGTTATGAGTTGCAACTTATAACAGTACAATATATCTACTGATTCAAGGGCGATATATAACTCATAATATATTGCTCAATTCATATTTGATAACGCATAACAGATGATACACATAACACATAACTCATAGCACATAACTCATAACTCATAATACATAATACATAACTCATAATACATTCATAACGCTATTACGTTCCCAACCCACCGCGACAAACATGGCCAGGATTCAATGGAAAATAATATTAAGGGCGCTATTGCTTTTTATCGTGATCAGCATAGCTTCCTGGATACTTGTTAAGGGTTGGTACAGTTATCTGTTTATTTTGATACCTGCAATCGTTTACCTGGTGTATGATTTATGCCGGTCGCAGATGACCGTTTATTATGAGATTAACGACTTTGTTGAGGCGGTACACTACCGGGATTTTTCGAGGAATTTTGATATCAGACATGCTCCTTTGGCCCTGAAGCCATTACGTAAAGGCTTCAATTCAATTAATGCTACGCTGAAGCGTATTTCAAGGGAGAAGGAAACTCAATATCAATATTTGCAGCAGATTCTTGAGATGATTGAAACGGGGATCCTTTCATATGAGGAAGATGAGGGTGAGATTCTGTGGATGAATGAGTCGCTCAAAAAAATGCTGCGGCTGCCTTATCTTAAAACTATTCATTCGCTTCATAAAAGAGACGATCATTTGTATAATGAAGTGCTTACGATAGGCCCTGGTGAGAGCAGGATCATCGCTGTACATCCGGAATCTACTTCTTTTAAGGTTCTGTTATCAGCCACTGCTTTTCAGACGGAAGGGAAAAAGTACAAGCTGGTAGCATTTCAGAATATCAATGAGGCTTTGGATGAGACGGAATCTAAAGCATGGCAGAAGCTGCTTAGCGTGCTCACCCATGAAATTATGAATTCTGTAGCTCCGATATCGTCCCTTGCAGATACTCTGAAGAACCGGTTGGAAGGATCACTGACTAATCCTGCCGAAGATCCATATTCGGCAGATGATATAAAGGTTGGCATTGAAACGATCAAGCGAAGGAGTGAGGGTTTGCTTAAATTTGCCGAGGTATACCGGAGCTTAAATAAAATAACGACACTTAACCTTACAAAGATCTATGTAAGGGACTTGTTTGAGAACCTTTACCAGCTCATGCAGCCTACCTTTGAAAGTAAGAATATTGAAATAGATATTATATTAAAGGATCCTGGTTTGCAGTTTGAAGCCGATGCCAGCCTGATTGAGCAGGTGCTTATAAATCTTGTTGTCAATGCTATTGATGCTGTCAAAGAACGGGAAAAACCGGTTATTTCCTTATCGGCCAGTCTGACATCGTCCAGGAAGATCATCATTCAGGTTGCAGACAATGGATATGGTATCCCGGTGGAAATAATGGACCAGATATTTATTCCTTTCTTTAGTACGAAAAAAGCGGGCAGCGGCATTGGATTAAGCCTGTGTAAGCAAATTATGCTTTTACACAAAGGGAATATCCAGGTAAACTCCCGTGAGGGAGAGGGGAGCGTATTTATACTTCAATTTTAAAAAAAATATTTTTTTATTAAAAAACTTCATATCTTGTAGCAAAATTGATACGTCTGTCTGAAGATAAGTATAATAGTTCAAAATATTTTCCCAAATAGAATAAATAAGGATATAACTTCATTCCCCCCTCAACTCTCAAACAATTACTAAAAATGAAAATTTTCGTGGCAAGTTTGCCTTTTAAACTGGAAGAAAACGATATAAAGGAGACTTTTGAAGAATACGGTGAAGTATCTTCAGTAAAACTTGTTCTTGATAAAGAAACGGGCAGAAAAAAAGGCTTCGGTTTTGTTGAAATGCCTGATGATGAACAGGCAAAGAAAGCGATTGAAGATCTTAATGGCCTTGAGATCTATGGCCGTGCTATTGCTGTTACCCAGGCTGAGGAAAAAGCAGGCGGAAGCCGTGGCGGCAGAAGTGGTGGCTATGGAAATAACCGTGGCGGTGGCTACAATAAAGGCGGTTATAACAAGGGTTACCAGGACAGAGGTTCTGATAATCACTAAGATCAGAAGAGGGCTTGCCTGCCCTCTCTTATTGAAATTATTTATTGGACCGGAAGTTTCCCAGACTTCCAGCGGTATTGTTTTATTCTTTTCAAAAAGGCCGGTACTTGCTTTAAATTAATCTTATACGGTACCAAAGGCTTTGTTCTTATTGCTTTCTGTATAAGAAGAACATTGATTGGAATGGCAGCAATTTTTCAGGATAGCAACTCAATATTAAGAATAGAATAAGCTGGTGTTAAAAATATAACACTAAATTTATGTTTTTATTATTATTTCCTTAGCTTAGTGTAACGGATATAATAACAATTTGAGAAAAAAATCTTACGATATTCAGGAATTATGGAGTCAAATTGTTGAAAAAAGCGATCCAAAAGCTTTTGAGTGTCTTTTTTATGCTTTAAATCCGCGATTAATAAAATTTTGCCTTTTCTATGTACATTCAAAGGAAGTGGCAGAGGAGCTTGTATCAGATATTTTCGTAAAATGCTGGAAGCGTAAGAGCGAACTCCTTCATGTGAAAAATATTGAGACCTATTTGTTCATCGCGGCGAAGAATCAGGCGTTAAACTATGTCAAGCGTTTTTCAAGTATCCATCTGGTAGCTATTGATGAAAGTTCCATGCAGCTTGTTGACATGTATCGGCCTGACAGGGAAATGGAAAAACGTGAGCTTTTGTTTAAACTGGACCAAGCAATAGAATCATTGCCCAGACAATGCAGAATTATTTTTCGCCTCGTGAAGGATGAGGGAATGAAATATAAAGAAGTAGCAGAAATACTGGGTATATCACAAAGAACAGTGCAGACTCAGTTATTCAGGGCAATGAAAAAGTTAAATACAGAGATGACGCCCTATCTGAAGTCAACCGAGATTGATTCGGTTATAAACCTGACACTGACTATTCTGTTCGCTTTTACCCTTTTCGTTAGCTGACAAGCCGCTTGTTTGTTGATCTTCCCGGCCCTCTATAATTTTTTCTTATAAAACAGCCGAAAAGTGCTGTAAAATGGAGAAAAAATTATTTTAAATCGTGTAAGCATATTTCGCCAAAATATTGTCCTTACTTCAAAAGGATCTTACGCCCCTTTTGAATCATGAGTGAAGATAGATTTATAGAGCTTATTTTAAAGGATCTTTCAGGAAATATACATCCGGATGAAAGGACCGAGTTGCAATATTTTCTGAATGACGCGGATTATTTAAAGCGGTATAAGGTATATAAGATGTACTGGTCGCGGCATGACCACAATTACATTAATAATGAAGCACTGTTTCAAAAGGTTAAGTTGCGGATAGATGGCATGGAAACTGAAGAGAACGGAAATTTTGAAAACGAAAAGCGATCAGGAAAGTTTCAGTGGTTTTTCAGGTGGCAGAATGCCGCAGCAGTGGTTATCATTGTTTCATCCCTTTTTCTCCTGTATCAGTCTACACATCCGGATAATACTCTGAAAAGTAATGCATGGCGGGAAAGAATAACCTTAAGGGGTAGTAAAGCCTCGTTTATTCTTCCTGATGGATCGCGTATTTCTTTGAATTCTGATAGTAAAATCAGATTTCCTGAGTTTTTTACCGGGCATACAAGGGAAGTTTATTTATCGGGGGAGGCTTTTTTTGATGTTAAAAAGGATCCTGCACACCCGTTTATTATTCATACAGGGAAAATGAATGTTAAGGTTTTGGGGACAGCTTTTAATATAAAAGCATATCCCAATGAGCCTTCCAGTGAAACAACCCTTATAAGAGGGTCTGTAGAGGTTACCCTGAAAGACAGGCCGGAAGATAAGGTCATCCTGAAACCTACGGAAAAGCTTATTGTTAACTATTCTTCGCCGGCAGGAACCCTGAAAGGGGCAGGGGAACCGAAAAGTAATATATCTTCCAATGCCCTTACCCAGATCACTTACATGCAGAAACAGGATTCTGTGATCGTTGAAACATCATGGGTTAAGAATAAACTAATATTCCAGGATGAGAGCCTGGATGAAGTATGCAGGAGCCTTGAAAGATGGTATAATATAAATATTCATATTAATAACGAAGAACTAAAATCGCGAAGGATTACTGTTCCTTTTAAAGACGAAACGATCAATGAAGCTTTAAAGGCCCTGAGTACCATAGAGCCTTTTCAGTATAAAATACAAGGTAATTCGGTTTATATATATTAATCTTTAATTTAAAAATATGAAAGAAAAAAAAGATACCTGATTAAAAAAGGGGATTGTTGGCACAATCCCCAATAAAATGAGATGAGTTTAATTACACAACCTGTTGGCACAGGTTGCATTAGTTCACCATATTAACTTAACAAAAGTATGAAATTTTTTATACACCTAAAGGGTGTGGGGAAATGTTACGGACTTTTAAAATGTCTGTTAATCATGAAATTGACACTTGCACTTATATTTATTTTGAATCTGCAGGCACTGGCAAGTGTTTATTCGCAAACCAAGGTCTCTCTTAATTTAAAGTCGGCCGACTTTAAACAGGTGCTTTCGGCTATTGAAAAGAAAAGCAGCTATCGCTTTGTTTTTAGCGAAAGAAAGATTCCTCATGGTAAAAAGATCGATGTTGATGTAACAGATGAGGATGTAACCGAAGTTCTTAACCAGATACTGAAAGACTCGCCCTATACCTATAGTGAACTGGCAAACAGGCTGGTTGCGATTGTCCCGAAAGGGGAATTATTTAATGCCGTCAGGATAAGCGGGAAAGTTACCGATGAAACAGGACAGCCTCTGCCCGGAGCGTCGGTTAAAGTGAAAGGGGCGACAGGCGGCGTTTCAACGGATAATAACGGGAACTTTTCATTAGATGTTCCGGGTAATGCCGTATTGGTTATTACCTATATAGGCTATCAGGTACAGGAGGTAGCGGTAAAAGGAAATGAACCGGTTACTATTCAGTTAGCGCCTCTTAACAATAGTCTCAATGAGGTGGTAGTAGTAGGATACGGAACGCAGAAGGCTGCCAATTTAACCGGTTCTGTTGCCACGGTATCTTCAAAAGTGCTGGAAAACCGGCCTCTGACCAATCTTGCCCAGGGCTTACAGGGAACGATGCCTGGCCTGACAGTTTCAATGGGAAATGGCGCGCCGGGTCAGGGAGCTTCTTTTCAATTAAGAGGGCAAGGAACCCTCTCGGGAAATGAAGGTCCGCTTGTTCTGGTAGATGGGGTGGTAATGGATCCTAACCTGATCAATCCGGAGGATGTGGAAAGTGTTACCGTTCTGAAAGATGCTGCTTCTGCTGCTATTTACGGAGGCCGCGGCGCTTTTGGGGTAATCCTGGTAAAAACAAAGAGCGGTAAGGAGGGCAAGACCAATGTAAGTTATTCAGGTAATTATTCCCTCTCGCGTCCAACAAGGATGCCGGATTATCTTAACGGCCCGGAGTATATCAATATGTTCAGGGATGCTGTAAGAAGGGCAGGCGGAAACAGTTATAATTACACGGATGAAGATTCAATACGCGCCGCTGCTTATTATGCCGATCCTGCCAATAATTTACCGGTATATGTTGATCCCGCTAATCCGCGAAAATACCGGTATGTTGGAAGTACAGACTGGATTGATGTGCTATATCCTGGTTATCAGCCTCAGCAGCAGCATAATTTGTCGCTGTCGGGAGGGGAAGGAAAAACGAGTTATATGGCCAGTCTCGGTTACTTCAATCAGGAAGGTTTACTGAAGGAAGCAGACCAGAAATACAACAGATATAATGCGACTCTGAAACTAAACAATAAAACGACCAGTTGGATGGACCTTAACTTTAAGGTTACGCTAAACCATAGTTCATATGATACTCCAAACGGGACCCAGTTCAATGATACCACATCCATAACGGGTTCCTTCATTCCAACAGATCTAACGCCCCTGATGCCTGTATACCATCCTGACGGCAACTTTTCGGGACAGGGTAATTATACAAACATGATTGCTTTGATGAAACAGAATGGCCGTCAGAAATATGATATTAATGATTTGTGGCTTACCGGCGGGGTGGTACTGAGGCCTCTGAAAAATGTCAGCGTTGTTGCCGACTATACCTGGAATGGCTCGTTCTATAACAGCACCCAGCACTATAAAGCATTTAATGAATATGGAGTAGACGGCGTTTTACTTGGAGTCTATCCCTGGACATCGCCGAGCCGTTTGTATCAAACCAACAGGAACGACACCTATTATGCCCTGAACGGATATGTTCAATATGAAAAAACATTCGCTGAGAAACATTATTTCAAGGCAATGGCGGGATACAATGAAGAGCTTAAACAGAACAGGAATTTTGGCGTCACCGTTAAAAACCTCATTGATCCCACGTTAGAAAGCCTGGTGCCTAATTATGATCCAAATCCTTCAGTGAAAGCCGCTCAATCTGAATGGGCGGTCAGCGGTTCTTTTTTCAGGCTCAACTATATTTATGATGATAAATATTTACTGGAAGTAAACGGGCGTTATGACGGAACTTCCCGTTTTCAGAGAGGTGACCGCTACCTGTTTGTTCCTTCAGTTTCGGCCGGATGGCGTGTTTCCGAGGAAAAGTTTTTTGAAAAGTTGAAGGGATCTGTAAATAACCTGAAGCTTCGCGGATCATACGGAACATCAGGCAATCAGGCTACCTCATCGGCTTACCCTTATATTGCTACCATGCCTACCGGACAGACTGGTTATGTTTTTGATAACGGGCTTACGAGCCCATATGTGGGTGCCCCGGGACTTGTAAATCCTGGTTTTACCTGGGAAAAGATAAGAACGTTTGATCTGGGGCTCGACGCTTCCTTCTTGAATAACCGTTTAGGGTTGAACTTTGACCGTTATGAGCGTGCAACAAAGGATATGCTGTATGCTTCTGCCCCGCTGCCGGCTATTCTGGGAGCTAATCCGCCACAGAGTAACTCTGTTGACTTAAAGACGACCGGCTGGGAGCTGAACCTGACCTGGAATGACAGAATCGGCGATGATTTCAGCTACAATATTGGCTTCAATTTATCAGATTATACGTCGAAAGTTACCAGGTTCGATCTTAATCCGACTAATCTGCTTCCAACAGATGCTCAACAGAATTACTATGTAGGGTATAAACTGGGAGACCAGTGGGGGTATACCACTGCCGGTTTTTTTCAGTCAGCAGAAGAAATTGAAAAGTCGGCTTCACAGAAAGAGATATGGAACGGGACCTGGCTCCCGGGAGATATCCGGTATGCTGATCTGGATGGAAACGGAACTATTAACAATGGCGACAATACCCTGCAGAACCCCGGCGATCGCCGGATTATCGGCAATACTACTCCCCGGTACCAGTTTGGCCTCAACCTTTCTGCAGAGTATAAGGGTTTTGATGCAACGTTGTTCTTTCAGGGAGTGATGAAAAGAGATGCCTGGTTATACGGAACTTATTTCTGGGGCTTTACGGATGAATGGTCCGTACCGCTTAAGTACAATCTGGATACCTGGACTCCGCAAAATCCGGACGCTTACTACCCTGTCAATAAAATTGGTGCATGGTATGATCAGCAGGTTCAGACTAAATATAAGCAAAACGCTGCATATACCCGTTTGAAACAGGCAACCCTGGGATATACTTTTCCGAAAACGCTGACAGGCAGGATAAAGGTGAACAGGGCCAGGGTGTATGTTACGGGTCAGAACCTTTTTGAAATTACAGATCTGCATAAGGCTTTTGATCCTGAATTGTTAAACGGGCAAACGTATCCGCTCAGCCGTTAAATTGCTTTTGGTCTTCAGATAGGGTTATAATTTCTCTTTTTAAAATTTTAGGATTATGAAAACAAGAAACACCATATATATATCAATTCTGATTTTGTTTGCAGCTGGCTGCAAGAAGGAGGACTTTCTCGACCGCTTTCCGCAGGATGCTATCAGCGAGCAAACGTATTTCAAAAATGAGAACGATTTGAAGTTGTATATAAACCGGTTCTATGATTACTTACCGGTTCAAAGGGCACGAAATCCTACTGCTGAGGATAGTACAGATGCACGGTCTGACAATTATGCGATGGGAAATATTAATACATTCCTTGCAGGGCAGTATGTTGTTCCTCCCAGCGGAGGAGGATGGAGCATCAGCGATTGGGCCAGGATAAGGAATATTAACTTTTTCCTTCAGCGCTATAATCGCGCGACGATTGATCAGACAGTAAAAAATTACTATGCGGGAGAAGCTCACTTTTTCAGGGCATTATTCTATTGGGAAAAGGTAAAAAGATTTGGAGCGGTACCATGGCTTTCTTTAGACCTGTCGGATACTTCATCTATGGCGTTGTATGGCCCAAGACAGCCACACAAAGTTGTAATGGACTCTGTACTTGCGGATTTGAATTTTGCTGTAGGTAATACAGCGGAAGCAACCAATACAAATTTTACGGGCAGAATAACGAAAGATGTGGCTTTGGCTTTAAAGGGCAGAATATGTTTATGGGAGGGTACTTTCAGGAAGTACCACGCGCTCGGTGATGAACAAAAGTTTTTGACGGAAGCTGTAAGCGCTTCTGAAACGTTAATTAACAGCGGCCGGTACCAGATCTACAAGACTGGTAATCCTTCTTCTGATTATTATAACCTGTTCATTCAGGAAGAGCTTAAGGGGAACAGGGAGTCTATTCTTGCGCGCAGGTATATCAAGGATGTAAGCATGCATAACCTTACCCGCGATATATCTAATGTATGGCCTGCGCTTACCAAAAATTTTGTTCGTTCGTTTCTGATGAGGGATGGCAGACCTACCGCTCTTAGTCCTTTATATCAGGGGGACAATACTCTGGATGATGAACAAATAGACCGGGACCCAAGGTTTTCGCAGATCATTGCGACGAGGGGATTTTCTTTTACCAATAATGCGGATGGTACCAAGGATTTAATGACCTTGCCTCGTATACCTTCAGTTGTTACCGGATATGCGCTGATCAAAAATTACAGTCCTGACCCTCTTCAATGGGTGCAGAGCCAATCGACGCTCGATCTGTTCATTTTCAGATATGCGGAAACACTGCTGATCTTCGCAGAGGCTAAGGCCGAACTGGGAGAGGCCGATCAAACGGTAATTGACAGAACCATCAATGAAATACGAAGCCGCGTAGGAATGGCAAACATGGTAATTGCTAACCTGGTTAAAGACCCTCAGTCTGATTTTCCTGGTCTTCCTGTATTGTTGGACGAGATCAGAAGAGAGAGGCGAATTGAACTGGTTGGGGAAGGATTGAGGTTTGACGATTTATTGAGATGGAAAGCAGGAACGCTGATAGAAAACCCTGAAACAATATTAGGGATGAAACTTACTCCTGCTTTGCGGGCACAGTATCCCGCAAGTCAGGTTAGTAATGTCCAGGTAGATGCCAATTATTATATCAGGGTATATCCGAATATTACCAGGAGAGTTTGGAATGATAAGATGTATTTATATCCCATTCCTGCAGATCAGCTTACTCTAAATCCGGCATTATTGCCTCAGAACACAGGTTGGTAATTATTTTATTCATTAATAAATAATGAAATGCAATGGAAAAGAAATTTATATATATACTGCTCGCCTGTTTTATAACAATATCGGGGTGCAAAAAAGATGAATCTTTTACGGAGAAGAAGGAGGATGTCCGGATCTATATGTCGCAGGCCATATCGGGTAATTTTCAGGACGTTACGGTGAACAGAAGGGCTCCCCTTCAGACGGATACTTCATATGTTTTTGATGTGAACGCCTTTTTTGCCGGCTCCGGCTATTTAAACGCTCCGGAGAATGTTCAGGTTAGCTTCTCGATTGATTATTCAAAATGGGATTCAATTAATACCGCAAGGCTTAATGCAGGCCTGGCGGCTTATGAGAAAATTCCGGATAATATATTTTCATTTGATAACACCAGTTCTGTAATAAGAAAAGGTGCTTCTATCAGTGACAATACCGGATTTTCTATTAAAGCTAAAGAGATAGAAGAAGGGCATAATTACATGGTCCCGATAAGTATTTCTGAAGTCAGCGGTGGTTTTCCGGTTAACAGGGCCCTTTCGACAACATATTTTGTTGTAAACGTAACTCCTCCGGTGTATCCTGAGCTGGACCGTACCGGATGGTCTGTCTATGATGTAGATTCAGAAGAATCGAGCGGTGAAGGCCCTGATAACGGGCGGGCCATCTTTGCCCTTGACGGTAAGCTGACTACTTTCTGGCATACGCAGTGGGACGGAGGAGAGCCTCCTTTACCACATCATATTTCAATTGATATGAAGGCTGCAAAAACACTTTCGGGACTTTATCTTACTGCCCGGCAAAATGCACCTAATGGTGCACCGAAGACAGTAGTTATAGATGTTAGTACGGATGGCACAACCTGGCAGAATGCAGGAACGTATCAATTGGCGGTGACAAATGCAAAACAGCCGGTGTTCTTTTCCCAGACTTTTTCTGTAAGATATTTCAGGGTAACTGTTACAGCTACGAACGGTAATACAAACATTACTTTCTTTGCAGAAATATCTGCTTTTTAGGAGCGGCCGGACAGATTATTTTCTGCCCGGCTACCCTTTCTTTACAGGTTATGTGTCTTAATGGCCAAAGAGAGATCTTTGTTATTTAATACGATCAGATAAAAAATGAAATTAACTTTTAAAGCGCCGTTGCTACTGCTTATTCTAATCTCTTTTAATGCTGTTGCTCAAAAGAACCATTCATTTGAAATTAAGGATGGCTATTTTCTTTATGATTCAAAGCCTGTGCAGATCCATTCGGGCGAAATGCATTATGCCCGTATTCCAAAAGAATACTGGCATCACCGGTTAAAGATGCTTAAGGCTATGGGGCTGAATACTGTAGCTACTTATGTTTTCTGGAATTATCATAATACAGCGCCGGGAGTGTGGGATTTTAAAACCGGAAACCGTAACCTGGCTGAGTTTATTAAGGCAGCCGGAGAAGAAGGTCTTTTTGTGATTCTGCGCCCCGGTCCTTATGCCTGTGCTGAATGGGAGTTCGGGGGCTACCCATGGTGGCTTCAAAAGAACAAAGATCTTGTAGTACGCTCTTATAACCAGCCATTCCTTGATTCATGTAAGGTGTACCTTTCTAAGCTTGCAACGCAGGTAAAGGGATTGCAGGTGAGCAACGGCGGGCCGGTGATAATGGTACAGGTTGAGAATGAATTTGGATCTTATGTCTCCCAGCGGAAAGACATCCCGCTGGAGGAGCACAGAAAATATAACAAGGCTATCTTTTCTTTGCTGAAAGAATCGGGCTTTACTGTGCCGTTTTTTACATCAGATGGTTCGTGGTTGTTTGAAGGGGGGACGTTGCTGGGGGTATTGCCCACCGCAAACGGCGAGGGAAATCCTGATAATCTGAAAAAAGCCGTAGATAAATATCATAATGGAACGGGGCCTTATATGGTTGCTGAATATTACCCGGGCTGGCTGGACCATTGGGGGGAACCCTTTAACCGTGTATCAACGTCTGATGTTACTGCCCAGATTGCCAAATACCTGGAGAACGGAATCAGCTTTAATTTTTATATGGCCCATGGCGGGACGAATTTTGGTTTTACATCGGGCGCCAATTATAATGAAGAGCACCAGATACAACCGGATATCACCAGTTATGACTACGATGCCCCTGTAAGTGAGGCGGGATGGGCTACCGACAAATATATTGCTGTAAGGGAGCTGATGAAGAAGTATGTAAAGGATCCACTGCCGGTGGTTCCTGCGAAAATTCCGGTTATTGCGATCCCTGAAATAAAGCTTAACAGGGCGGTGGATGTATTGGATATGAAAAAAGAGATAAAACCGGTTAACGGAGATAAACCGTTAAGTTTCGAAGAGCTTAACCAGGGCACCGGCTATGTTCTTTATAGCAGGAGATTTAATCAGCCTGTGAGTGGAAAACTCCAGGTAAAAGGATTGAGGGATTTTGCTGTGGTATATGTTAATGGTAAAAAGGCCGGTGTTATTAACAGGCAGGAAAATAAATTTGATCTGGATATAACTATACCCTTTAACGGGACGCTGGATATTCTGGTTGAAAACATGGGACGGATTAACTACGGGGAACAGATCGTTCAGAATACCAAGGGTATTATTTCTGATGTTTTAATTAATGATTTTACGATTACCGGGGGGTGGCAAATGTTTGGATTGCCTTTTGAAAAGGAGCCGGAAACGGAAAGTTATCCGGAGAAAAATAGAGCGGGCAGGCCTGTTTTATATTCGGGGACATTTGATCTGATGGAAACGGGCGACACGTTTCTGGATATGAGTTCATGGGGAAAGGGAATTGTGTTTGTGAACGGGCATAACCTGGGCCGGTTCTGGAATATAGGGCCTCAGCAAACACTGTATCTTCCGGGATGCTGGCTGATAAAAGGGAAAAACAGGATTGTGATCTTTGAGCAGCTCAATGATGCTGTTCATCAATCAGTGAGTTCTGAGGAAAAGCCAGTGCTTGATTAAGTTGAAAGTTGCGGGTTGAAGGTTGCGGGTTGTGGGTTTGAAATGCCGGATCCTTTTGTTTTATAAAAAGTGGGAAGTCAGTAATATATTATAATGCTGATCTTTAACTTAATGCTGAGTTTCAGGAAACTTATGTTTTTAAAAATAATGATGTTAAGATCTGTATGCACGCTGTATGTTACGTTCAGCAAATTAATGTTTGCAGGAGGGCGTTTAAAACCGTTCGTGTTAATTTGTACTTTTCTGGTTATTGGGATAACTGGTTATTCCCAGCCGCCTGTGCCCTATGGCCCGGTACCTTCATCGGCTCAGATGCAATGGCATGAGACAGGAATGTACTGCCTGATTCATTTTGGCCCGGATACCTATACCGATAAGGAGTGGGGTTACGGCGATGAAGACCCCGTGATCTTTAATCCCTCAGAGTTTGATGCCTTACAGATTGTGAGTGCTGCAAAAGCCGGCGGCTTCAAAGGGATTGTAGTGGTGGCTAAACATCATGATGGTTTTTGTCTCTGGCCCACCAAAACAACAGAACATAATATCAGCAAAAGTCCGTACAAAAATGGGAAAGGCGATATCATCAGGGAGTTTAAAGATGCCTGCGATAAATCGGGAATGAAATTCGGCCTTTATTGCTCTCCGTGGGACAGAAACAGTGCCCTTTATGGAACTTCTGCATATGTAGATTTGTACAGGGAACAGTTAAAGGAGCTTTATACTGAATATGGGCCTGTGTTCATTTCATGGCATGACGGTGCAAATGGCGGCGATGGATATTACGGCGGAGCAAGGGAAAAAAGAACGATCGACCGTACGACTTACTATGGCTGGGACAGTACCTGGGATCTGATCCGTCGTCTTCAGCCTATGGCGGCAATTTTTGGAGATGTTGGCCCTGATGTACGATGGGTAGGTAATGAAGAAGGGCACGCCGGCGAAACCTGCTGGGCAACTTATACCCCGGAGGCCCCGGACCCGGGTATGGAAGCCGCGAACGGCTACAGCAGGTACTGGAAAGCTACCGAAGGTGACCGCAACGGGAAATACTGGATGCCTGCAGAGTGTGATGTGCCTCTCCGGCCGGGATGGGTTTATCACGCCAGTGATGATCAAAAAGTAAAATCGCCCTATACCCTTCTTGATCTTTACTTTAAGAGTGTGGGTAGGGGCGCGGCCCTTGATCTTGGATTGTCTCCGGACAAGCGGGGTATTCTGCATGAGAATGATGTGACGATATTAAAGGAATTCGGAAATCTTTTGAAAACTGCTTTCAGTAATAACCTGGTTAAGGGGGCGATCTTCAAAGCTTCTGATATCAGGCAGAATAATACAAGGCAGTATGGAACGGCTAATCTTACCGACGCAGATCCATGGTCGGCCTGGGTGACGAATGATGAGATTAAAACACCTGTCCTGACGATTGATCTTAAAGATGAAAAGACTTTCAATATTATTAAGATAAGGGAAAACATAAGGCTGGGGCAGCGTATTGATTCTTTTTCTGTTTTAATATATAAAGATAAAAAGTGGCAGAAGATTGCCGGGGCGACCAGCATTGGCGCTCTCAGACTGATCAGGTTACAGCAGTATCTGAAGGCGAGACTGGTCAGGTTGGTTATAGATAAGGCTGCAGCTTGCCCGGCAGTAAGTGAATTTGGCCTTTATGCCGAGCCCGTTCATTTGACGGCACCGGTGATTTCGAGAGACAAAAGCGGCAGTGTGCATATCAGCACGGTGGGTGCAGTTACTGCCATCCGTTATACTACCGACGGAAAAGAACCCACAGCGCGTTCGACGAGGTATTCCGGCCCATTTCTGTTGCCGGAAGGCGGGACTGTCAGGGCCAGGGCATTCAGCGGTTCAGTGGGTGGCGAACGGACTGTAAAGGAATTTGGACTTGCAAAGGCCGGATGGAAGGTACTATACCCGCAGAGCAATGATCTTTCAGCTCTGATAGATGATGACGAGCAATCGGTCGCCGGGATAAACAGTAACGGCCCTCAGGTAACGGCACAGACACCTGCAGATGTTGTGGTTGATTTGGGCAAAGCCGTATCCATCAGATCTTTCAGCTTTACTCCTCCCCAGAACACCCGGCTAAATGGCATTGCCGATAAGTATGTTTTTTATGTGAGCAACGATAATTTAAACTGGAAGGCTGAGGCGTCAGGTGAATTTTCAAATATCGCTGCCAACAGGGAACAGCAGCATATACAATTAAAGAAACCGGTAAAGGCCCGGTATATTAAATTTTCCGCAGTACATGTTATTGAGGGACAGGGAGTGCTGATCGCGGAGATAGGAGTGCAATAGAGGCATTGTCCTTTCCTCTATTGCAGGTTGGTCACGGAGCTAAGCTCTATTTCTCTTGATGACCGTCCAATCAGTATTTTGTATTCACCTGGTTCTGCTTTCCAGCTTTTTGTATGAACATCCCAGAACGCAAATGAACGTTTATTTAAAACAATTTCTACTCGCTTTGACTCGCCGGGTTTCAGAAACACTTTGAAAAAGCCTTTTAATTCTTTTTCCGGTCTTGGTACACTCGCTTTTGGATCGGATACATACACCTGTGCCACTTCTGCGCCGGCTACTTTTCCTGTATTCTTTACTTCAAAAGAAACCATCACACTGTCGCCTGAGGCAGATCCTCGCGTGATTTTAAGCTTGCTGCAGGCGAAACTTGTATAAGAAAGCCCATATCCGAAGGGAAATAAAGGGTCAATTTTTTGGGAGTCGTTCCATCGATAACCTACAAAAATGCCTTCATTATAATGTACATCGTATATGGGATGTTCATTTTCAGGCGTTTGATCGGTTACATCTTTTCCATTTGGAAGATAGCCATATCCAGGAGTGTCTTCGAATCTCTTTTCAATTGAAACAGGTAACTTGCCGGAAGGATTTGTCTTTCCTGTAAGAACCTCAGTGAGGGCTACATTTCCTGTCTGCCCGGGGTACCAGCCATATAGTATTGCGGCCGCCTTGCCGGCCCAGCCAGTCATCCGGATGCCACCGCCGGCATTTACAAGAACAATGGTGTTTTTATTTGCAGAAACAATCCCCGAAATTTGTTTTTCCTCATCAGCAGGAAGGGAAAATGCTCTGTCGGAGCCTTCTTCATCGAACGTGCCGACACTTGCTAAAACAATATCTGCCCTTCTTAGCCTGTCTGCATCCGGGTTTTCAATATATTCAATCTGAGCGCCGAATGAGCTCTTCAGAGCATCCAGCAAATTCACATTGTTATATCCGTTAACATACGCTGCGCCACCGCCCCTTGCTAATTTTGTTACATACTTCCCCGTAACAATGATTTTCCTTGCCTTGTTGTTTGATAATGGAAGAATACCGTTTGAATTCTTTAGTAAAACGATTCCCTCCCGTGCTGTATTTAATGCGACCTGTTCGTGCTTATCAAAATCAGATTCTGTCTTTGCGTTTACGTTGTCGTAAACCCCCATCGCAAAACAGGTTCTCAGAATGCTTTTCACCATACGGTCAATGTCTGATTGCTGTATTTTACCATCGGCTGTCTGTTCTTTAATATTTTTCAACGCGGTAGCCCAGGGCATTTCCAGGTCAAGTCCCGCTTTCGTAACTTTTTCTCCATCATATACTCCCCACCAATCACTCATAACAAGCCATTTAAAGCCGAGTTCCTTCCTGAGTAGTTCTTTGATTACGTAGTCGCTTTCTCCGCACCATTGGCCGTTAACCTGGTTGTAAGCCGTCATTACAGCCATAGCACCTGCATTAATCCCGGCCTCAAAAGCGGGCATATATATTTCGTGCAGGGTACGTTCATCGACAACTGTATTACTTCTTCTCCGCTTAAACTCAGTCTGATTACCGAGAAAGTGCTTTAATGTCGCTATTGTCCCTGTGCTTTGAAGTCCGGTTACATAGTTTTCGATCATCCGCGCTGCAAGAAAAGGATCTTCGCCGAAATATTCAAAATTTCTTCCACCCTGAGATATCCGGTATATATTCATGCCGGGGCCCAGCAAAATGTGGATGTTTCCTGCTCTGCATTCTTCGCCGATACTCTCTGCGTAGTTATAGGCAAGCCTTGGGTTCCATGTTGCCGCAAGTAGAAGCGGACATGGAAATGCTGTACTTTTGTTAATTGTTACCCCCCACTTGGGTTTACCGGATTCATCCATCGCCAGACGTATGCCGCCTGTGGCATCAGCCATCAGAACGGATGGAATGTTAAAGCGCTTCAATCCGCGAATAAGCATGTCGTCGCCGGCAATGAATGCTGCTTTTTCATCCGGCGTCATCCGACGTAAAATTTCATCTGCCTTTCTGTCGGCCTCCCCGATACTTAAATGGGGTTTGAAAGGCTGGATTGTCTGGCAGCGAGCGCCTGAGAGTATAAAGCCTGAGAATATAAATGGTAATAGTTTTATGAGTGCTTTCCCTTTCATTGTAATGAGGTTTACAGGATGTAAAGATGAAAAATTATCTTTAAAATTTCCTGGTATAAAAATAAATCGATTTAGTATTTTTGGCATAACCAATTTCCTAAAGTACAGATGAATATCCTTCCGTTTAATAAGCCAGAAGAATCACGGGGAGTAAGTTCTGAAGAGTTTGATCTTATTTTCAGGCAATTTTACAAATTTGTTTTTACTACGGCTTTCTTTATTCTGAAGGATGAGGAAGAGACGGAAGATATAGTTCAGAGCTTTTTTATTGATTTATGGGAGAAAAAGAAGTACCTGCATTTGAATGAGGATATTAAAGGATATCTTTACGTTTCCATCAGGAACAGGGCTCTCAACAGGATACGGGATAAAGAAACTGAGAGGAAACGCCAGGATGTGTATCAGTTACATACAGATCAGCGTATGGACAAGACAGAAGGCATAGACGATTATTTAGTAAACCTGAAAGAAGCTCTGTATGAGCTCCCCGTACAAAGGAGGGAAGCAATACAACTTGTTTATTTAAATGAAAAAAAATATCAGGAGGCTGCAGATGTAATGGGGATAAGTATTAATTCGTTAAAGACACATTTGAAGATTGGTTTGAAAAATTTGCGGAGCAGGTTAAAAGGACGGGCTAGCATTAACAATAGCATATAGAACATCAGGTTAATGTATTCTAAATATGAACATATAAGACAGTTGTACATCGAAAAAATATCGGGTGTAATATCCGTTCACGATGAGGCTATGCTTCAGAAAATGCTGGAGGAGGATTCGGAGTGTCGTGAAATGTGGGCTGCTCTCCTTGAAGAAGGCGGATCAATAAAGGCCTCTTCTGTACTTGAAAACATCAGCGTCGAATCAGAACTAAAAAAATTAAAAGACCGGACTTTACCTGAAAGAAAACAATCTTCAGTAATAAAGTGGGTTTCAGCGGCGGCTGCAGTTACCATCATCTTCGGACTGACATTTATTCTTCTAAGGAATGATGGAAAAACAGAACGGCAACAATTGACCGCCGGTCTGAAAAAGGGAAATATGCAGGTCCGCTTATTGTTAAATAATGGAATGATGGTAAACCTTGATAGTCTGAATAGCTTGGGAACCATTACTGCCGGTAAAATGCGGCTGCACGCCTCTGCCAACTCCCTCGAGTCAATCACGGGCGGAGATGCTGCCGCTCTGAATATGTTAATTGTGCCTTCGTCGGCAGATTATACCATTACTTTGGCGGATGGTACAATGATTGTTCTTAACTCCGATAGCCGTCTGCGGTTCCCATCGAAATTTTCGGGCAGGCAAAGGGAAGTTTACCTGGATGGAGAGGCGTATTTTAAGGTAGTCCATGACGCAGAACATCCCTTTATCGTGCACACTGACCTGACTAATGTACAAGTTTTGGGTACCTCTTTTAATCTTAATACTTATGAAAAAGGGATGGTCACGACTTCTCTTCTGACAGGATCTGTACTGGTTACTGCCAGTGCAGGTGACAAAGTTAGACTGACACCGGGACTTGAGTCGGAATTTGCTTCCGGACGCGGATTTGTTACAAGAGATTTTGACAGCGATGACGTCCTTTCCTGGATGAAAGGTGTTTATTATTTTCATAATATGCCTTTGTCTGACCTGCGGCCCATTATTAAAAGATGGTTTGGTACTGACCTTGTATTTGACGACGAGGGGTTAGGGGAAAAACGCATATCAGGACTTATTGAAAAAAACCGTTTAGATGAGTTCCTGAAAGATCTCCGTTCTTCTGCTCATTTTGGTTTCTACCAGGAGGGAAATACCCTTCACCTTACGGAGTAGTCTCCGCAGAAAATCTTCCCATAAAATAGATTTTTTTTCCTTGCGCTTCACCCGAATCACCGATCTGCGTGTAGTATAACCGGATTAATATAACCAATTTTTATGGAAAAATTTTTACGACGGCTCAGGCTGCAGCGCCTGCATGTACTTCCTGTCTTTTTTTTCTCGCTTTTTTTTATGTATGATGCTGTATTAGTTGGACAGACCCAACAGGAACAGCGAAAAGTTACCCTGGAGGGCAACGTCTCATTCTCCCAGATATTTCAGGCAATTAAGAAACAGACTGGATTTACTGTATTCTACAGTAATGGTTTGATGAATGACTCTGAGCCAATTACAGTAAGTTTCAATAAGACTGACCTGAACGAAGTTCTTGATGTAATATTTAAGGGTAAAAACATTAAATATGAATTCAGGAGAAACAAGGTAATCGTACTGGATAAAAAGACAGTTGCCGCTGCCAATACCAACCAGTCTTTCGTGGTTTCCGGTCAGGTACTTGACGAAAAAAAACAGACGCTTCCTGGTGCTACAGTAAAGTCTTCCCGAACGGGGAAAGCTGTAATGACGGATGTAAACGGAACATTTAAGATAGCTGTGGCCGGTGAAAGTGACAGTCTTCGGTTTTCTTTTATCGGGTATAAGCCAGTAACTCTTGCAGTGGGGCAGAAAAGGAATTTCATAGTGAATTTTGAAGCTGCAACAAGCGATGCACTTAGCGAGGTGGTGGTAGTTGGATATGGAATGCAGAAGAAAATTACGACAATCGGTGCTCAAAGCTCGGTTAGGGTGGAGGACCTGAAACAGCCCGTGGCAAACCTTACGAATCTGATAGCAGGCAGAGTTTCAGGCATTATTGGCGTCCAACGTAGCGGCGAACCTGGTTTTGATAATTCAGAAATCTATATACGTGGTATTTCTACATTCACAAGCAGTTCTCCACTGGTTTTGGTAGATGGTGTCGAAAGGCCCTTCAGTAATATCGATGCGGAAGATATCGCAAGCTTTACGGTACTGAAAGATGCTTCAGCAACCGCCGTATATGGAGTAAGAGGCGCCAATGGTGTTATTTTGATAGAAACGAAAAAAGGAAAAGCCGGAAAAAACAGGATTAATGCCCAGGTTGATTATGGTGTTACCGAGTTTACAAGACTTCCGAAATTTGCTGATGGTGTGACTTATTTGGAAGTATCTAATGAAGCCTTTAGGAACAGTAATCCTACAGAGCTTTCGCCGAGATATTCGCAGGAGCGCATTGATGCTACGGACAACGGATCTGATCCGGACCTCGCCCCTAATGTCAACTGGTTCGATGTGATCTTTAATAAACATGGCGACAACAGAAGAGCAAGAGTAAATGCAAGCGGCGGCTCAGACAAAGCGCAGTATTATTTATCCATTGGCTATTATGATGAAACAGGCATGTTTAAAACAGACCAGTTAGCCCAATACAATTCTGAGATCAGATTTTCGCGTTACAATTTTACTTCTAATCTTACTCTGAATGTAACCAATACAACTAAAGTTGATTTTGGGGCTTCCGGCTGGATCAGTAACGGGAACTATCCTGGCAGCGCTACAGGCTCCATCTTCAATGCTGCTTATGTGATGCCGCCAATTACTATTCCTGTCAGATATTCTAACGGATACTTTTCTCAGCCACGAACCGGAGATATGGGTAACCCATATACCATGCTGACACAATCCGGATATGCTACCCGGTTTGACAGTCAGTTGTTCAGTAATATAGGAGTGACGCAAAATCTTGACAAAGTCACGAAGGGGCTTTCAATCAGGGGATTGTTCTCATTTGACAATAATAATGGACATTATATCAGCAGAACCAAGTCAGTAGATTCCTACCTGGCAACAGGCCGGAACGACCAGGGAGAATTGGAATTTACACAGTCTTCTATTGGTACAAACTATCTTGGGTATAACCGGTCTAATGGCGGATCAAGACAATTTTATTTAGAATCTGCTATCAATTATGACAGAACATTTGATAAGCATCAGGTTACAGGATTGGTATTATTTAACCGCACTGACAGGGTAGATGCATTTGCCGACAATGTTATCAGTTCAATTCCCTATCGCTATATGGGATTGGCAGGCAGGCTTACCTACGCTTATGATAACAGGTATCTTGCAGAAGCCAATTTCGGTTACAATGGTTCAGAAACATTTGCGCCTGATCACCGGTTTGGCTTCTTCCCTTCGTATGGTGTTGGATGGGTGGCTTCGCAGGAAAAGTTTTTTGAGAATATCAAAGATGCTGTTTCATTCCTGAAATTCAGGTTTACTTATGGTGAAGTTGGAAACAGCCAGATTGGCGGCAGGCGGTTTGCCTATATTGCAACTGTTGGCAATGGCGGTGGCTATGACTATGGCCGGAATAACCAGAATAATTCAATCAGTGGGTTGAACTTTGGAGATTATGCCGTAGATGTTTCGTGGGAAAGAGCTAAAAAATATAATTTAGGTATAGATTTCAGAACCTGGAATGACGCCATTTCGCTTACTACGGAATTATTCAGGGAAGAGAGGCGCGGCATATTCAGACAACGTGGCGACGTGCCCTGGTTCGTTGGTATTGCTAATCTCCCCCAAGCTAACCTCGGAGCTGTAAATAACAAAGGTATAGATGCAACACTGGATGTAAATAAGCAGATAGGCAAAGATTTCAGGTTAGGATTCAAAGGAAATATTACCTGGAACAGATCAATAGTGATCGATGATGCCAATGCACCCTGGCCATATCCATGGCAGCAACGCATCGGACGTAAGCTTGGCCAGCGGTTTGGGTATATCGCATTGGGACTTTTCCAATCGGAAGATGAAATTGCTAACAGCCCCTTTCAGCCCGGTACGAACAAACCAGGTGATATAAAGTATAAAGATCTTAACGGCGATGGCAGAATAGATTCTTATGATCAGGCGCCTATCGGATATGGAAGTTTGCCTGAAATGGTGTATGGTTTTGGTCCGACATTTAGCTGGAAAAACTGGTCGCTCGGCGCCTGGTTCAAAGGTATCAGTAAAGTAGATATTACTTTGTCTGGCGACGGTTTTCGTCCATTTACGTATGGCGGCGAGCGCGGTAATTTGTTAGCAGCCATTTCTGACAGGTGGACTCCGGATAACCCTAACCCTCATCCATTCTATCCGAGAATAACTTATGGAGCTGATAATATGAATTTTGAAGGAAGTTCCTGGTGGGTTAAAAACGGTGCGTTTTTAAGAATGCAGACCGTTCAGTTGAATTATGAATTTACAAAGAAAAAATGGTTGCAGCGCACAGGAATGTCTAGCCTTGATCTCTATTTTATAGGGTACAATTTAGCAACATTCAGCGGTTTTAAATTATGGGATGTAGAGTTAGGCGATGGCAGAGGATCGCAGTACCCGCTCTTAAAAACTTACAATTTCGGTATAAGAGGTAATTTCTAAATTGAATTCAGAGAAAAAAATTATAATTATGATACTTCATCAACATAAAATACAGGCCTGGATTATTATCCTTGTCACATCATCATGCCTCTTCTCCTGTAAAAAATTCCTTGATCAGGTGCCCGATGACAGGATTACCATGGAAGAGGTTTTTAAGAAGAAAGCTACTTCTGAACAGTATCTCGCAAATGTCTATAGTTATGTGCCCGACGAATGGGAGGCCATTCATGCTGTTCCCTGGGTAGGGACCTCCGATGAAGCGGACCTGACATGGTCAGGGTCATTTAATTATCCTATCAATCTCGGGAATCTAAGTCCTACTAATACAACCCCCGACTTCTGGTCTCCTTATTATAATGCCATCCGGGCGGCGACTTATTTCATAAATCACATCAATGAGAATGATGAGATCAGAAATTTAAGTGGTCAGCAACTCATTGATCAGTATATAGCAGAGGCGCGGTTCCTGCGTGCCTATTATTATTTCTGCCTGATGCGTGAATATGGGCCTGTTATCCTGTTGGGAGAAGATGTGATTCCCACGGATGCTCCTGCAACTGATATGCAGCTGCCTCGCAGTCCGTATGACGATTGTGTTAATTATGTTGTGAGTGAATTAGATAAGGCTGCTGAAACGTTGCCCTTAAATCCACAGAGAAACGGCCAGCAGAATGATGCAGAGTGGGGGAGAGCTACTAAAGGAATGGCTTTGGCTGTTAAATCCAGGTTATTACTTTATGCTGCAAGTCCCCAGTACAATGGCAATACTGAAGTTTCCGGGTTCAAAAATGTCGATGGCACACCGCTTATTTCTCAAACCAAAGACAATGAAAAATGGAAGAGGGCAGTTGATGCTGCAAAGGCGGTTATTGATCTGGGCATTTATTCCTTATATAAAGACCCCTCCGGTGATCCGGTAAAATCATTGGAAGGGACTTTCTTTCAAAGCTGGAATGCTGAACAAATCTTCGCCAGAAAAAGTAATGGTTTAGCCCAGTGGGATGTACATTCTGAACCGAGACAAGCCGGCGGCTGGTGTGGTATTGGCCCCACTCAGGAAACTATAGATTCTTATTTTATGTCTGATGGTAAATTGCCGTCGGAGTCGCCTCTGTACTCTGAAGAAGGTTTTACAAACGTCAATGGACAAAGGATATTTAACATGTATCTGAACAGGGAGCCGCGCTTTTACAGGGATGTTACATATAATAATAGTATCTGGCAAGGCGGAACGATGTCTTCGCCGGCCCCTATAAGCTTTTTTGTTTCCGGGCCGAACGGAAGGAACGGGCATCCGACTGATTTTTCAAAAACCGGCTACCTGGTGAGAAAAAACGTAGGACCTTCTACAAATATTGGTTCAGGAGGAAATGGTCAGCGCCAGGACAGGCCGGCGCCGCTTTTCCGGCTAGCAGAAATTTACCTGAACTACGCCGAAGCCCTTAATGAATATGATCCGGGGAATCCGGGTATCCTGACGTATTTGAACCTTATTAGGGAGCGTGCCGGCATTCCGCAGTATGGAGCAAATGCTATTCCGGTGCCTTCAGATCAGGTAGATATGAGAAAAATGATCAGGGCTGAAAGAAGGGTTGAACTGGCATACGAGGGGCATCGCTGGTTTGATATCAGAAGATGGAAAATCGCTTCACAGGTGATGGGCACGGTGCATGGTATGGATATTAGTAAAGACGGAGATGATTTTTATAAGAGAGTACCGGCAATGACTCCTCATTTATTCAGGACTTCGTACTATTGGTGGCCGATCAGCCAATATGAGCTTGACAGAGATAAAAATCTTGTACAGAACCCAGGATGGTAAAAAATATTCATTATTTAAATTAATTACAATGTTAAGAATCAGTTTAATGGCAGTCTCGTTTGTTTTTTCCATCCTGTTTGCCGGGTGTAAAGAGGATGTGAATTTACCGGATCAGCCACTGTCAGAATATATAAGCGTATATATGCCTCAGGCTGCAAATGGCCCGGTAACCTATAATTTTTCGACATCGGATACTGTTCGCTCCAGTATCATCTACGGGGCAAATTATGGTGGTCAGGATTACCCCAAAGAAGATATTAAAATAACATTCAGCATCGATGGCGATGCCGTAGTTGATAGTTTCAATACCGCTAATAACTCCAGCTATGTTCTTCTGCCTGCCAAAAGCTATAGAATCGATGATCCCGAAGGGGTAATAAAAAAAGGAGAATTGGCAACAAAACCGTTTAAGGTTACTGTGTTTACTACGGGAGAAAATGCACCGGATCTTTCCAAAACCTATATTCTGCCTATAACAATTAAAAGCAGTTCTGTAAAGGTTAACGAAAAACTGAGAACGAATTTTTGCATTATTAATATTATTCCCACATTCTTTGACAGGGCAAAATGGAATATTATCGATTTTTCTTCTCAGGAGAGTAACGGTGAAGGTCCTAATAATGGCAAAGCTATATTTGCACTGGACGGTAATATCAATTCATTCTGGCATAGCCAATGGCAGGGTGCGCAACCAGGACCGCCCCATTATTTAACAATAGATATGGGGGCGTCAAAAACAGTTAGCGGAGCTGCTTTTGTAGCACGACAGGGTGTAAGTAGTGGCAGGCCGCAGGACGTACAGATCTTTTTGAGTGAAGATAATTCAAACTGGGAACTTGCTTATACCGGCTCGCTGCTTAATGACGGAGCAGCACAAAAGGTTTTCTTTGAAACACCATCGAGGGGGCGTTATGCTAAGTTGCAGATAAATAGGTCTTTTTCTTCTAATTTGACTCACCTGGCTGAATTTTATTTGTTTTAAATAAGTACCTTATAACAGGTGCTAAAACGTATTTTTATAACCTGTTTTTTAACACAGTAAGGATTTAATTTAGTAGCTTTTGGGGCGATTATTGATTAGTTAAATGATGATGCAGAAACCATGATCGCCCCAATTTCTTTGAATGTAATAATGAATTTTAATTATGATGTATTGGTTTTTAAATTCTCTAAAAAACAACGTACTTATTAGATGTGTCTCTTTGTTGAGTGTGATATTCCTTTTGTTTTGCGGGAAAGCTAGTGAGGGGCAAACCTCAATCCCTCTATACCCCGATAATGAAAAACCAATAAATAAGATGAAGAAAATTATCGCAGGTTGTTTCGCTTTTTTTGCCTTTGCTGCTTCTGTTAATGCACAAAGTCCGAAAATTGTAAACATCGTCAATTTTATACGGGATATTGAACCCAGGGATGCTAATATTACCAAGGATGTGCTTTATCAAACGGTAGCTAAGCAGGTGGATATTATGAAGAAATACCGCCTTCGGGGTACCTTTCTTCTTCAGTATGA
>JAATFW010000185.1 GCA_015654985.1 Sphingobacteriales bacterium
TATTGGTTCTATAGGGTAAAGATACTGAGGGGTGGGAAAGGGGGTTTATTTTTAGCTGATTAATTGAAGTAACCTCCTTCCGGCAGGAGTTGTTATATCTCGTTGATTCGGATTTGTTTTTTTATCCGGATATTCCATTTGAACCCAGCCACTCGCTATTAATGGATCTAAGTATTTTTCTCTGTTATAACTTTGGTTACTTAATCCCATTCGTTCAAATAGATCTGCTCTGCGCATATACTGCTCAAGGTTAGCCAGTATCTCACCAACCCGATCATGGATATGTCTTTCCAGTATCTCCATAACTTGGTTAGTAGCTTGGTTAGTAAACGCAACCAGGTCAGTTAATGAGTTGAAAATTTGATCTTTACGTACAACCCGGAAAGATTTTTCCCCTACACACGGGTAGAAATAGTACACTTCCCAAATGGGGCGGATGATCCGGAATTTTTTGAGGGTTCTGCTATTGCCGGTCCGGTACCCCAAATGATCCGTCAAACGCTGTTGTATCTTCGCACTGCTGTTCTGAAAGAAAAGATCAGAAAAGTAAGGGGGCAGGCGGAAGCGACAAGGATGTGGAACTACCCTTATGAAGCACTTGAAGAGGTGGTGGCTAATAGTCTTTATCATCGCGATTACCAGACGAGGGAACCTGTTGAAATACGGGTTTACCCAGATCGCATTATCGTGCTCAACTATGGAGGCCCTGACAGAAGCATCAAATCTGAGGCTTTTAAACATGGCGTTATATTGCCCCGCCGCTATCGGAACAGGCGGTTGGGCGATTTCCTGAAAGAGCTTGATCTTACCGAGGGCAAGGCAACAGGGATACCAACAATCAGAAAATCGTTAGCCGCTAATGGCTCGCCTGCTCCTGAATTTGAAACCGATGAAGACAGAAGCTATTTCCAGGTAACCCTGCATATTCATCCCGAATTTATCGTTGAACCTGTTGAAGGAGTAAATGGCGGAGTAAATGGCGGAGTAAATGGCGGAGTAAATGACTTGCTGGAATTGATATCTGAGCATCCAGGCAATCGGGTGCCATTTTTTGCGGAAAAGATGAATGTTCCGGTAAGATCGATCGAAAGATTGTTACAGGCACTAAGGGACGAGAAAAGAGTTGAGTTTCGGGGTGCTCCGAAAACAGGTGGGTATTGGAAAGTGTAAGCTTCAGGTGCGAACAGTTACAATAGGTATCGTGGATGTGTTCTAAGATAAGCAACGTAGCTACGCTTCAACTTATCAATTTCAACAATAACAAACCCATTAATCACTTAAAACTTGCCTTTGTTGTTTAAGCCGCGCAAAGGGTTAATATAAATAGGAGATGAAAAGATTAATCGTTTTAATAGCATTTTCAGCGTTTTGCGCTTTTAGTGTGGCACAGGAAATTAAAGTTAAAAATGTTGTGAAACTTTCGTTACCCCAGGGGTTTGAAAAAGTACCTGTCGGTAAATCCAGCAACTCAATAAGCTCATCGAAACGATCGGAGCTTAATTTGGAAGAGAAAAATGTAGAGTTTTATAAGATTGGTGATATTACTATTCAATTAAATGCAGGACCTGGAAAGGTTTCCAGTAACCATTTGGAAGAGCTGAAAAAGGGACTTGACGAAATGTATAGTATTGATGGCTCTCCTTTTCCTCCAAAATATAACTCAAGTATTAAAACTATAAATGGTGTCAAAGCATTGGTTGTAACTTACGCCAGGGAATATTCGAGCTATTACCGTGTTTTTTCTATTAATAAGACTCATACAATTGCTTTTACTGCCGTGATCGAGTTTAAAGAAGCGGATAGGCTAAAGGCTACTAATATTTTAGATCAAATGCTCAAAACTCTGAAATATGAGGGTTAATAACTTGTTCTTTTAAAAAGTACGATAGCCTTTATCGTTAAATTATGTCTGCAAATATTTTACTTTTCTATAGTATCGAACTGCATATACATATCAAGGGCACGAACGATATTATGCCTGAACTCCTTGTAAAACATATACGTATCTTCTGACCGTCCATACATACCTTCTATTATTGGATGTTTAAACAATTCGAAAGCCCTCTCGAAACTTGCTATAGCTTTTATTTTAAAGGCGTATTCCGGCTTTATGGATAACAGTACTTTCATTACGTTCTTGAATATTCTACAATAGTAACGAGATCGTGCCGACTAATCTTATGAAATCCTCTGGGCATATTTGTAATATCAGGAATAATCTCTGCCTCATTTAAGCTTGCCATGAGCATCTACTTAATTTCTGCTTCTTACTACTTTGGTTTCGATGGTCGGCCCCTTTTACCGGCATCAAGGAAAGGAAAATAGTGTTTGAAGGTTTAGTAAATGTAGGAGGGGGAATGGAGATTTGCAAGAGGGAAAGGGGAAAAAATTTCGCACGGCTTTTCTGCTCCCGCTATAAATTGAAATGCTGATTCCTGGAAATCCATCATTGTTATTGGTTCTATAGGGCAAAAATACAGAGGGGCGGGAAAGGGGGGTTACGGGTTCCCGTAAGGGAGAAGGAGGCAACCGGGCTTCTCCGAGGCTTTATTGATAGCAAGCACTATTTTTTCTTTAACAGTTCCAAGCGGATTTTTTGAACAAAATCTACCGGAACCATAACTAAAGCTGCAATCTTGTTATCATCGAAATCCGTCTCCGATATTAGGTTTCTGACAAACTCAGATTAGCAATTGATAAAACTATTATTGCGTGAATAAACAGATTGAACTATTTCTTCTTGTTGCGATCAGAAGCTTTGCTCCGTTTTCCGCCCTCGCAAGCAATTGCAAAAAGTTTATAATCGCGGACTAGCTCGGCGGGTACCTCCCGATCATATCCTCTCTTTTTACGCATAGGCCTCCTTCCACTTCAGGTCCTGTAAATTGGCAAGGAAAGGGATGGCGCCAAAACGCCCTTTAAGATAGCCCTTCTGGATGTCCAGATCGTATCGTGGTTTGAAGACCAACAGCGAATAAGCATTCGAACTACCGGTTTTTTTATCTTTTTCGATGAACCAGATCTCATCCTGGCGAAAGATCTCCAAATCAAGCAAATTGGATTCATGGGTAGTAAAAATAAACTGGCCCTGAGTATTCTTGTCTCTCATACAAACTTTCGGCAGTACTGCTATATTACTGCCGAAAGTTTGAAACTAAAAGGTATTGGACACCGAGGATGTTGGGTAACCGGCCTTTTAATGCGCTGAATGAAACGGAAAGGAAAACTTTGCTTAGGACGGTTGGATATGGCGTACCGATTTCAGTAACTTGCTCCAAGTCTGGCAGCGGGTAACTTACCACGTCATCAATACTATTCAGAGTTTGATTTTAATTATCGCCATTAGCAAGTGATTGGTAAAACTACTGTTAAAGCTATTGAAACAGTCTAAGAGCTGCGAGTTCTCGAATGTACGCATATGTTCGTTGAAAAGCTGGCCAATAGGCCAGTCGGCAGTATCGATGATTTTCATCGTTTGTAAAATTGATAAAGCTTGCCATGAGCATCCGCTTAATTTTTACTTCTTACTACTTTGGTTTCGATGGTCGGCCCCTTTTACCGGCATCAGGGAAAAGAAAATAGAGCTTGAAGGTTTATGTAAATGTAGAAGCAGGGAATAGTTTTATTATTAACCAGATAAAAAGATTAATGGTATCAATTATAAAAAAACATGAAATGGATGTATAGAAAGGAGGGACTGATTACTCATGGAGCTTTTATGTTGCTTTTGTTATTGTTAAAGCTGCCGATATGCACTGCAGGGGATATTCACTGGCCGGTCTGGCAAAAAAAGCCGCAAAAATAATTGAATGCTGTTCACTGGGGCACCTATCGCTCTTCTACTCCACTTCTATTCCCTTATCAGTACTCACACTAAAGGATTTGGTTTCAATATGCTTGCTGCCCCACGTGCTTTTATCGATGGCTACTGTCCCCGTGATACGAATAGCTATCATTCACAACAGATTCTATAAATACCCACTATTGGGTATTGCCATTGAGAGTTGCTTTTCGCAAATTTATTTAAATTAAAACCCTGATATAAAAAAGTTTATTAAACTATTTCTTCTCCGGAAATACTATCAATTGAAGCCATTATCCCATAAAATATGAAAAAATATTTAGCATTGCTTTCGCTCATACTTATAGTTAACAGGTGTTATTGCCAGGATATAATCATTACGAAAGAGGGCAAGGTTACAAAAGTACCCGAAACCGTCGACAAGAGTATGTCCACAAAAAAAGCACTGCTTTTTATTGATAGCACGGGCCTTACTTCATGGGAGGAAAATCAGAGAAAAGAGGTTATGAATACTTTATGGAAAAGCTTTCACTTAACAGCTACTTTTTTGCAACAACCCGAAAGCGATCTTCCTAAATTTTACAAATGGTTATGGAAAGATAAGGAAGGAGTAGATGCTGTTGCTACGCATTATAAATTGCTGTCGGACAGTTTAATGAAATATAGTCTCAATTTTCCGCCTAAAAAAGAATCCTCATTTTATATATTAGACAGTATTCTAAGAAGAAGCCTGTCTCCCGAAAACCGGCTTTTCGTACTTGACAAAGATAAAAGCGACCGCGGTAATTATATCATTACGCTCAAGACGAAGGATCTTGCAAACCAGTTCCTGCTGAGACTGTATAATGCTGCCTTTAGCTATCCGCCCAACAGCGATTTTACTATTATTACTCAAAAACAGTACGATGACCTCAAGGTAAAAGCAAACCAGCAGAAAGAGGCATTAACAGCTGCCTTGAAGACTGCGGAAGGGTTGGTAGGCCCCGATGTTCTTATCAAGCTTTATGAAACTGAACAGAGCTTTGCCCGCTATTCAGACCATGACTTCCTGTTTAAGTTGTTAAGAACCCCCTGGGTTAAGACCTGGCTATGGAAAAACAACGGAGAAATCAAGTTAAATCCCCTGCCCTTTACAGATGAAGAGCTTCTTCCTGACACGTCATCCGTTAATCAGAAGAAAGCAAATTATTTAAAAAGATATGTAGACACAACGCTCGAAAGAAGGATTGTGAAAGATTCTCTCAGAAATATTGCAACATTCATTCAGGATGTTAATTATTTAGGGAAAGAGGAGGAACTGTTTAGGGACTCTTCTGCATACCGAAAAACGTTATCTTCAAACCTGGAAAAAGCGAATAAAACTCATCTGGTGACCAGAACTATCAATGAAATCAGGATTCCTTTCCAAAGCCCCGGACTTTCACATATTCAATATTTTTACGAAAAACAATCAGGGCCTGCGCCGGAAGAGAAGGCTCCGTCTATATTTACCGATACCCGCTTGTTCGCCAGCGTATACAATGTTCCTAAGGGCCATTCCATTCATTTCAACAAAATAAAGGAGGCGGGCATAAAGGACGAATCAGAAACCCAGTCGCAGATTAATGATGCAATGGGAAGCATTGCGTCTCTCTCGACCTTAATGAGCCCGGCAGTGCCGGTTATAACCACCCTGTTGGCAGGAACGGTCAAAAGTTTCCCAATCAATAAAGATGAAATAAACAAGGCAGCGAAGCAAGGCGGGGATAATAAGAATTTTAATAAATCTTTCACTACTATCCCTTCGTTCTGGAAAAGTATAGCATCTGAAGTAGTTGAAAATCCGCTGGTAAAACCATCCATTATTACTTTTTCAGAGCTTTCTCGATTTGTAGCCGACAGCGCAACTTTCGCCGAAGTCAAAGAAGAATACAGTAAAGAAGTCTCCCCGCTTATCAAATCAGGCAAAAAGAATTTGCTTAAAGACATGAGAGATGAAATCATCGCAGCATATTGGGGGAAACTTATTTCCGTCAAAATTGCTCCGGCGGTTGTGAATGCATTAAGAAGAGACACCCTATATATCAGCATGGCGATTAAAACCATTAATACGGTCCCTCCCCGCACGGTAAAAGAAACAGAAGATTCCGATCCGCAATATAAAACATGGCAGTATCCTTTTAAAACCGACGACTCTACCAGGAGTTACACCTATGCGATAAATGACATTACGGCCAAAGACTCCTCAACAATGGTTAACCTGAGCTACAAAACCGGCAGGAGGCATTTCATACAAGTGAGCGCCGGGTTGGCCTACACTTTTCCTGAAGTAAAAACAAACACCCTCGATCAAACCGGTGGGCAGATTAAGGTCGGCACAAGCAGTCAACAATACAGGTTTTATGCAGGCATCCACATTTATCCGTTCGGGTTATTCCTGCTGGACAAGTTCGTGGGAACTAAGAAAACGGCTCTGGGGAGGATCAATATTCTGGCGGGGGTTGGATTGCCAAAAGCCATTGAGAATTTTTACCTGGGCGTAGGTTACGACTTTGGTCCCGGCGTCCGTATAAATACTGGCGTCCATTTCCACTCTTATAACCAGTATGCAGTATCAAACGATCAGGTAACTGACGACTCAAAAATTTATAAAGCGCATTTCCCGTTTGTTTCGCTGGGCATAGACCCCGCTGGTTTGGTAAAGGCACTTAACATATTTAATCTTTAACGGTATGAGAAGTTTTCTGTTCATTTCGGCACTGCTTATACTTACATGCATAAGCTGCAACAAAGGAGACGATTTTAAGGGCGAAGGGCAGATAAGGGGCCGCCTTGTATTTTCTGATAGCTATTCTGGCGATGGAAAAAGTTTACCGCTGGCAGGCAGAAGCGTGAAACTCGCAATGGAGGGATCGGATACGCTGAATTATAAGTACAGCATTGTTACAGATAAAGAAGGGTATTTTACTTTCACGAATTTAGAAGATAAGAAATATGACATCTTCTTTCGTGATACCGTGGGGGGGACCTCATTTCTTGCCTTTGATAACCGGATGCCTGGTGAAGCCCCCTTCCTCCTTGAAGCCCATAATGATGATACAGATCAAAACGGGTTCTTTCTTGTCGTCAGGGATAACCAAAATAACCCTGTCGGAAATTCAGATATCTGTGTGTTTAATAATGCGCTGCTCGCCCAGCCGGATAGTTGCACCGGCAGTATCTTTCAACTGCATTCTGATGCATTTGGCCGGGTGGTAAAATATAACCTTATTCCGGGTATCTACTATGTTGGGAGTAGGGTAAACATTCGAAATACAGTATATAAACAACTGCAAAGCATCGAAGTAAAAGCAGATGGAATAACAACGTCTGATTTGATTCTCAACCCTGTGCCGTCTGATGCAAAGACCGGCTTTGACCTTCTGGTTCAAGATAAATACGGCAAGCCGCTATATAATTGCGCTGTATGTGTTTTTAACAGCAGGGTGCTATTTGAGGCCGACAGTTGCGCGGGAAGCATTACACAGATGACAACAAATACAGATGGAGAGGCTTCGCTTTACAATATCAGTGCGAATACCTATTATCTAAGAGTAAAAGGCATATATGGCAATATTACTCTGAAAGGTGAAGGTGAGTTGCTTGTTCAACCCGACAAAGTCAGCACCAAAATCATTGTTGCAGAATGAAGGCTTGGTATCACCGGCTATGCTATAAAATGGAAGAGGTGCAAAATATCTGCCCATGTTCTGCTTTGTTATTGATTAATAATGTTTGGTATGGCTAAGTTAGAAACCTTGCAGAAGCAGGAAAATGATCTGGGTCACTTTTGGGAAAATTGGGAGGGATATTTATAGAATGGTTGGAGACGGGGATTGTTTCGAGGGGCAGCCCTTTTACCGGCATCAGGGAAAGAGTTTGAAGGTTTATATAAATGAAGGAGAGGGGATGGAGTGCTGAATCCCGGAAATCCATCGTTGTTATTGGTGCTATAGGGCAAAGATACGGAGGGGCGGGAAAGAGAGGTTACGGGTTCCCGTAAGGGGGGCTATCATTTATAAAAAATTGGAGTATATTAGATTAGTAATTGTTTCTAAACCAATTTAGTATCAACTAAGGTATAATGTAATTACCATTATCCAATTTTACGGAATGACTTTTAGCTAAGAATCAAATGATGGCCAATTACACTCTAACAGCTATCAACATTTTTAATGCTATTGACAGGTGTCAATAGACAATTCTATGTGTTTAAGCCAATTAGGCAACACTTTGACTTATTCTATCAACATTCTATCGACATTTTAGCCTTTATTTTGCAGGTTTTTGTTGATAGAATATTTTGTCCACCTCTTTTCACCCGATTTAACTAACCTATCACCATCCACCATTTTATCTAATTCGGATTTTAATTTCCGTTTCGGTATTTCTTTTCCTATTCGAGTATGAATATCGCCTATTTGGCATTCCGGATAGATTAGCAAATCCTGATAAATCAGTTCCTGTAATCTGTGAGGCTCTATTTTCTTCAATGTCGTTTTGCCTTTGAAGTTCAACCGCCGCAAATAATCGGGATTAATAAAGTATTCTGTTCCTTTAGTTCTTCCCCGGGTATGGATTAGCTCAAGATCTACCAGCCTGCCGATCCAATGACGCAAACCCATTTCGTCTTTTTGATTCAGTATCTGTGAAAGCCCTATAGCCGTAACAGAATTATGCTGGGCCACTAAACCCAGGGCAATGATCTCTTTTTGCTTAAGCTGATACTCCTGGCTAGCCCTATCCATCAGTTTCACAATTTCTTTACTGATTATCTGTTTATAGACAATTACGCTTACCCGGTCATCACCCTCTTGAACTATAGGAAGAGGCTTACCTGAACCCAAAAGCATTTGATAAATGAGATCGTACCCGCTTCCTTCTCTCTCCATTAGATTCAAGTCGTAAAACACCTTTGAAAGATGTTCATTACGCCTAACAGACTGGCTTAATATATTCTGGGGAGTTACCCCGTAAGGGAGTCTGCCAGGATTGTGGATTTCCAACCTGTCAGGGAATATATTAATAAAAATGTCGCCTCTGGTTGTATATGTCCGGTGTACCACAGCATTTGCAACTAACTCTCTAACCACCTCTATCGGGACAAAGGGAATATTTTTCCTAAAAATACCATCTGCAATTTCTGAGCTCTCCTGCCAATCTGGAATATCATTAATTATTTGACTTAAAAGCTCTTTCGGGTTTGAACGCTGGCAAGACGACCTTCCTTAAGCTCTTCGGATTTCGAAGAAGGTTCCATTTTTATTAACAAGCTGTCTGTTTGGTAATCGTATTTTTTCTGAAGATCAAGATATAGTGTCTTATAGCCTTTTTTATAGAAAGCCACCTCTAATTTAGGGCAGTCTGGTACACAACCGCAGAATGAACCTATTTCAAAATGCCCGGAGCTGTCGGAATATATCTTTTTATCAAAAACAGTCCAATATACCATAACTCCTTTGATTGGCTTATTGTCGACAGATGACACAATTTTACCATTCCCTTTAACCAGGCCCTCGCAAGATGTAAGAAGACAAAATACTGAAAGGATGAGAAAAAGCACTACTGAAATTCGCATTGACAAGGGTATATCATTTACATTGCAAGTTACATCTAAATCTTAAAAATCAAATTGTCTTAAGTTTTTATCAGAATTCTGCAGCGCGCTCCGCAATCAGCAATTTCTACCAGAGGCGACAAAGGAGACTTAAATTATACTGTAAAAATAAGGATAGTCTGTTGGATAAGTTGATGTGCTTATTTTTATGTATTGGCCTGTTCTTACGAAAAATACTTTTGGTTAAAAGAAATTCCATTCTTTAATCTTCCTGTTTAGTTAACCATTTGGTCATGACCGATCGGGGAATACGACTCCTGATAAACCAAGCCATTTAGCTGTAAATCTGAGTTCTTCTTTCAATCTTTCTAAAGTATCTCCCGGTGCACTTGATTCATGATGCGTTTGCTGAACAACCAGCAGGTTGTTCCGACGGTCTGCTTTTAGATCTACCCGGGCTACAAGTGATCCATCCATCAAAAACGGCAGCACATAATAACCATGCTGACGCTTATCCATAGGGGTGTAAATTTCGAGGCGGTAGTGAAAGTTGAATAATCTTTCGGTTCTTGAACGGTTCCAGATCAGCGGATCGAAGGGAGATAACAATGCAGATCCTTCTATCTTGCGTCCGGCGACAGCATGCTTGTATAAATAGCCTTGTTGCTTCCAACCCTGAACACGTACCGGTATGACCGTGCCTTCCTCTATCAGGTGCTGCATCGGCAATTGTGCGTCCGGCGAAGTTATTCGAAAATAATCACGTAGATCCTCTGCCGTTGCAATGCCCAAAGCCCGGGCCGCGCGGGCGAGCAACAACCGGCGGGCTTCGACCGAATCGGGTGTCGGTGTGTTTAGAATGGAAAGTGGCAGGACACGCTCCGGCAGGTCATAAACCCGCTCGAAACTGCTCCTGCGATGCGTAGCAGTAATCATACCTGACCAAAAGAGCCATTCCAATGCATGCTTTGCATCGCTCCAAACCCACATGCCTTTTTGAGCTTTGCTACCGGCAATATCAGAAGCCGCTAACGGTCCTTCCAACCGTATACGTTCTAAAATGGCGTCTGCTGCCGGTCGTTTTTCGCCTGCATAGGCCTCCAACTGACGCCAGATCCCTCTACCCTCGTACGCAGCAGCCATACGCCAGCGCAATAGCGGATGAAACCCGACCGGCAGCAAAGAAGCTTCATGCCCCCAGTATTCAAAATAACTGCGCGGCTTCTTTGCTATAATGCTATCGAAGAGGGCCGCGTTATAAGCGCCCAGCCTTGAAAAAAGAGGAACATAGTGTGCACGGGCAAGAACATTCACACTGTCTATCTGCAAAAGGCCCAAATGATCAATAGTTTTTCGTATTTGGTGCGAGCTGACAGTCCCTTCACGGGATAGGGAATTGAAACCTTGTGCGGTTAAAGCAATACGCCGTGCCTCGGAAACAGATAACTCTGCCTTCATATTTGGTTTTTCGACACCGAAGCGATGAATTTTCTTAGATCTGCCAGAAATAATTCCGGTTCTTCCATCGCTGCAAAGTGGCCTCCCGAAGGCATATCACTCCAGTGAACAACGTTATATGTCTTTTCTACAAAAGAACGCGGTGTAGGTATAAACACAGGGTCTGGAAATGCTGCAACACCGGTCGGTACAATGATGCGCGTTCCGGCAGGAAAATGATCAGAACCTTCCAGCTTTTTACCGTGGTAGATCCATGTGGCCGTAACAACAGAAGATGGTGCGAGATAAAGCATAATATTGTCTAATAGTTGCTGCTCCGTAAATTTGCTCCAAATATCCGGGCTGCCATCGGCCCGCTGAGGCAGATCCGTCCATTTTCCGAACTTCTCTAAGATCCATCCTGCAACGCCGACCGGACTATCGGCCATTGCAACACCTAAGGTTTGCGGGCGTGTTTCCTGCTCATGGTTGTATCCGGTCTCCCAGTCTAGTATCTCCGCACGACGTTCAAATAGTTTTTTTTCTTCCGGCGTTGAGGGAACGGCATCTTCAGCATAAATCCCGACCATGTTAAGATGGACACCCAGCAAGGCATCCGGCTGTAAACAGGCCATCCAGCTGCCTATGTGCGCCCCCCAGTCACCACCCTGCAAAATGTATTGGGTTTTATTAAACAACCCTTGCATTAATATATGCATGAGTTTTGCTATACGACGTGGCCCGATAATGCCGGTGATCGGGTTGGAGAAGGCAAAGCCGGGTAGCGAAGGAACGATAACATCGTGACCATCTGCTGCAAGCAGCTCAGGAATTGTCCCAAACTCAAGAAATGACCCCGGCCATCCGTGCATCAGAAGCACCGGAGGTTTGAAACCATTGCCTTTGAAATGGAGGAAATGGATCGTTTCACCTTCGGTTTCTGCGACGAAATTCGGCAATTCATTTAGCCGCTGCTCAGTAGTACTCCATTCGAATTTATATAGCCAGTAAGCCACCAGCCGCTTAAGGTCTTCAATGCCAACACCTGACCTCCAGCCGCCGGCATCAGGTAACTGGCTCCAATCATAAGCTTCGACTTTCCCCTTAATATCGGCGAGCCGTTGGCCTGAAATGTTAATTTGATATGGTTTTATTAGAATATCCTGCATAACTCTCTACTTTAAAAAATTAGCTGCTCCCGGCCCATCTGCGCTTTTAAGCTTGCTTCTTCTATCAAATTCTTTCCTTTCCGCTATATTTAAGTATTAATTCGGGGTTTTTCGCATAATCATCCCAAAGCTCATCAATGGTTTTCCCTGATAACCTGACCCATGTGTCCTGGTTATAGGTGTGGTTCCTTAATTCTTTATCTATTTGTATAATCAAACCCGGTTTAACCTTTTGATCTATCCATTCAAAAAAACGAGCAGTTATGCGGTAGCTATTCTCATATTTTTTCTCGTTGTGCTGGGCTGTAAACGCCGGTAAAAACCATTTTGAACCAATATTATCAACTCCATATTTATAACGGATAAAATCAGCAATCCCCTCGGTTAACCAAACAGGGCCTGATCCATAACCGTAACCTTGTACAAGGTGCATCCCTTCATGAGTTACGATATCAATATCAGTTGGATGAGCATTCATATAGGTGGTGCTAAATAAAATACGGTTTCCGCTGGCTTCGGCAACCCCTTTATAAGCAGTATCGGTCACAAATATAACATCATGAGTTGTTTTATCATTAAACGTACTTACAAGTACCGGGAAAACCGTAAAATAGGTCTCAATAAGCTCCTTTTTAATAACAGGATTGAAGTTCAGGTTTTTGTTTATAAATACCAATTGATAATCGCCTTTTTTAACCGTATCAACTGATATCCAGTTTTTATGAAGCGCTTCCTGCAGGTTAGCCCGGAGTTTGTTGAAATTCTTTTTCTTCTTAATCCATTGGCTATTTACTACAATTTCGCCAGGCCTGGCGCTTATGGTAAACCTATTTGCAGTATCAATAACCCGCATTGTTACCTCCCTTTTAGTACGATAGCCGTCTGCGGCGGCAAAAGCCGGGTAGGTGGCTTTGAATGCAGTATTTACCCTTGCTGTATCTAGTTTAACTTTTGTATTATTTGCTATAGTGATGGTATAAGGGCGAGGTTCGTTACGCCTGCGCTGGGATGTCTGTCCTCCTGTTGTAGTATTGGTTGGAATTGTCTGTGAAAATGCGGCAACACAAAGCATCACTAAAAAAGCCGGCATTGATATCTTTTTGAACATGAGTTGATTATTTGGCATAAAAATAAGTTAAGATCTAATTGCAGGAAGGGATGACATCAAAAATCCAGCAGCCGCCGATGGTAATTTACCTGCCCTAAATGGTAGCTCAAATGCGTCGCGAGGTGGATAAGAAAATATTCGGTGGATACCTTGCCACCTAAAACAACCTGTGGATATTCACTTTTCAACTGATCTTCCGTCAATGAACCGACTACAGCTTCAAGCATTTTTATCATCGTGTCTATTTTGCCAATAAGTTCCTGTCCTGGGATATTTTTAAGGGAAAACTCTTCCGGCCTGTTCCTTATATAAGCAGTATTGCCCAATTCGGCGCCTATATAAGTATTGAGGTTTCCGATCAGGTGCAGGCAAAGGTTTCCCGCAGAGTTTAAAATATTCCGATCGATGCGCCAGATATTTTCTTCACTGCTGTAAAGTGCTATTTCCTGTTTTAACTTAGCAAGGTCCCTGGTGTAAAGCGCTTTTAATGTATCTGTAACCATAGCTCTATTTTTTTTGATGATCCCAAAATAGAAATAATCTCTTAATTAAAGGGGACAGATTTTCATATCCGGAACGAAAAGCCGCACTTTACTGTAGACGTTAAAAGAGAATTACGCGAATACCAAATACCTGAAATGGTAAACAACAGGTATCGCAAGTGCCCGGATTTCTCGGGGTGGCTGAAAGGATCCTTCCGGCGGCAAAACACGTTGTCCGTTATTTTCATCAACTATCTTTATCAAACGATTTCAATTCAGTTTTTTCCGCAACCATTTGCGAACAGGCTCATCGTACCATTTCAATGCGGCATAGGCCAAAACGATTCCGCCTGTTAAAACAAGTAACGCATAAGGCCACGCCTGTGCAATTGTTACGCCTTTATGGTTGCTGATCCAGGCAACGTAAAAATAAACCAGGGGGTAATGTACCAGGTAAAGCGGATAGGATATATCACCTAAAAATTTGCATATCCTGTTCTCTCTTTGAGTTTGCATCACACCACTGGCGCCAAGGTATACTATAAGCGGGAAAACGATGATGATACAAACAGATTCATAGATTCCGTTTATCCAAACATGCTCAGCGCCGCCAATGCGCGGCATATAAAGTACGATAGCTACTAAAAGGCTGCACCATAAAAAGGCGTTTTTGATTTGGGTCGGCTTCGCTACCCGTGAAAGTAACAGACCGGCAAAGAAAGGGTACATGGTACGCGTTAGCCCAATGCGTACCTGTTCCACATTCAGTGTCCAGCCACCACTGACGTCGCCGTTTGTGATTGCCAGGTGCACGAGTGCGAGAGCAGCGATGCCCGCTAAGATACTTAATGCCGTTTTGGAAAATTTCCTGATCCAGACAGCATAAAGAATGTTTGCAATGTATTCAAAGAACAATGACCATCCCACGCTATTCAGAGGGTGCATCTCTTCCCAGCCACGTATATCAAGCGACAATGGTACGGGCAGGATAGTATAACCGATCAGCATCACCAGCAGCATCTTCCAGACAGGAATAGTATGAATGAGCGGCCATAGCGTAGAATCCGTAAAATAGAATCCGATAGCGCCGAGGGTCATCCCCAAAACCACCATTGGTTGAAGACGTTCGATACGGCGTTTGAAAAAACTGCCAGCGGTCATTTTATGCCAACGATCGTCGTAAGCATAGCCGATAACGAACCCTGATAATAAAAAGAAAAGGTCGACAGCCAGGTAACCGTGATTGACCAGATTATCTAAATGACCGGTAGCTAATGGCTCGCTCAGATGGAAGGTTACAACAATTATGGCCGCAACACCACGAAGACCGTCTAATATGGGATAGTGTGGCTTGGGTGCCAGTTCGTTATTGTTCATTAATAAAATGGATATACAGACTATGAATTAAAACTGACGCAAATTAAAAAAAATGCCCCTTTTACCGGCATCAGGAAAAGGAAAATAGCGTTTGAAGGTTTAAAACTAACGGTGTGGCAGGTCAAAATCTGATACCCGTTTTGCAAAACATTCGTCAGCAAAAGAGTTAGAAGATACAGAGGGGCGGGAAAGGAGGTTTAAGGGTTTCCGTATGAGGAGAAGAGGTCGCACTCTGTCACCTATGGTAGTTTTACATTATAACTACCAATGCCTTCCCCGATTGCTTTTCCCAGGAATTTTCAACATCCTTCAATGGCACTGTTTCAACATCCATGGTTAGCTGACCGTTGGCTGCCAATTTAAACATTTCTGGTAGTATATTTTTCATATAATCCGTCAGTTGATCTCTGGAAAAACTGCCCATGCCGGAGCCCAGCAGTTCAATAGGGGAACTTCTTAAGAATGCAGAAGGAAGTTTTAGGTCGGCTCCAGCCATTTCCCCGACGCTTACCACCTTTACCGGATGGTAAGGCATAAATTGAAATGCCGTCAGGATCATTCTGGCGGGATGGCCCCATAAATAATCAATCACGATATCTACCGGGGTCCGCTCATGAATTTCCTTGATTTGCCCGATAAACGAGTCATCACTTTGATTTAGGGAAACCACCTCATTCGCGCCGAGCGTCTTTAATGAGGCAAGGGTTTCTGGATTTCTGCCGATGCCAATAATATGCTTTGCGTTATAGTAACGGGCAAGTTGTACGGCAATTTTTCCGGTTAAGCCGGTAGCCCCATTTATTAATATGGTTTGATTTGGCTGGATTTTAGCGCGCTCAATCAAGGCAACGCCCGCGCCTACTAATGCGTTTGGCAGTCCGGCGGCTACTGCCAGATCGATATGATCAGGCAATACTGTCCACTCATTTCTACGGACCAACGCCTTTTCTCCCATCATTCCGGTAATGCCTGCTGCATGTACAAGTGTACCATCCTCAAGAACACCGATCCCATCCAATCCGACAACAATAGGAAAATTTGGATAATGCGTATAGTGCTTTCCGCCGGATTTTAGAATATCCAGTTGCGAAATAGCCGCAGCTTTAACATTGATCAAAACCTGTTCATCGTTTTCTGGTAACGGGTCTGGAAAATCGGCATATTCAGGAATGGCTCCTTCTTTTTCTAATATGGCTGCTTTCATGATTTTTGTTTCAATTTTTTAATTGATTGATGCAAAATAACCATGATCAAGCTGTTTAGACAATGGCTGTTTTAGGGTATTTATTGTACTATTTGCGGTTTATCGGGCGAAAAGTTAGTGGCACCATTGCAGTGGAGGTGTAAAATAATTCTTCATTTATCATAAGCAGCACTATTGGCTTATTGGCTGCCATGCTTTCAGGAATATGTTTTGAGCAGTTGCCTGTATTTTGTAAGAATGGCGGATTTGGAGATGAAGCCAATGAACCTTCCTTCTGAATCAGCAGCGGGAAGATACCATACACCGGACCGATCAAAGAGCCTGATAATGCTGAAGATATCGTTTTCCGGGCTAATAATTACAGGGGGCTGTCTCATGAGGCCTTTTATAGTTAATGTACTAAGAGCGTCGGCGTTAAACATGTGGGGCCTTAAATCATCAAGGGAGATCGTACCCACTAATTCACCTCTCTCATTGATCACTCCTATGAGGTTTCTTTTGCCGGTTTTAACAAGCTCAAGAAGCTCCCCGGGGGTGGAACCTTCGTGAACTGTCTGGAAATCATTTTCTATAAGATCTTCGGTCTGAATGCGGGAAAGCAGGTTTTTGTCGTGCTCCCTGGTAAATATTTTGCCCTGGCCGGCAAGCTCTTTCAGATCAGGTGAAATTGGTGAGAACCATCTTCCAATCAGGTAAGAAATGACGGAGACTATCATCAATGGAATAAAAAGGTCATAGCCCTCGCTTGATTCTGCAATCAAAAAGACAGCAGTCAGAGGGGCATACATCACTCCGCTCATCACCCCTGCCATGCCAACCAGTATAAGATTTGTTTCAGGAACATTCTCTATTCCGGAAAGCGTAAAGAGACTGGCAATAAAACAGCCGAGTATACCTCCTGCAAAAAGCGACGGGGCAAAGTTGCCTCCGTTTCCGCCAGAATGGATAGTTACTGCTGTGGCAAAAACCTTCAGCAGGCAGATCAGCCCAAGAAACACAACGGGAACCCAGGTGTTGGAACTGAAATACCCGAAAAAGCTATTGTTTAATACTCCTGCAATATGGCCGTTGGTAATATCTTTTATCGTCTGGTAACCTTCTCCGAAAAGCGGCGGCAAAAGAAGACATAACAAAGATAGTATTGCTCCGCCCAGCATAGCCTTATTAAATTTCGACAGTTTGATTGATTTGAAGAAACGTTCAATGCGGGTAGAAATTATCACAAAATATCTTGCGTACAGCCCGCATCCTATTCCCAAAACCATGTAAAAAGGCAGGTTGTTGTAATTAAATTCATTACGGGCTTTAAAATGAAAAAGAACATCCTCGTTTAAAATAATCTTTGAAAGCAAACTTCCACACACAGCAGCTACCACCAATGGAACAAAATCAGTAAAAACCACCCCGGTAAGCAATATTTCGAAGGCAAACATCACCCCGGCAATGGGAGCATTAAATGCGGAAGCTATTCCGGCGGTTGCTCCGGCGGCCAGCAATAACGTTCTGTTTCTGTAATCCAGATGATACCTTTTGGCAAAGTTTGAACCGATGGCTGCTCCGGTGACGGCAATGGGGCTTTCAAGCCCTGCAGATCCTCCAAGTCCGACAGTAATCGCACTTTGAATAACCTGAGAATACATTTTAACTGAAGAAACCAGGCTGGAGTTTTGTGCAATTTCATAAAGTATAGCGGGAATCCCCTTTCTGTCCTGACCGTTAAAGAATACGATTACAACCGTTGTAGTCAGCACAATTCCCAGAAAAGGAAAAACAATATAAAAAAAGATCTGATCAGCAAAATGCACCTTTCCGGTGATAATGTAATGTATATATCCTACAAGAGATTTCAATAATACTCCTGCCATACCAGAGGTAAGGCCCACCAATACCCCCGATAATAAAAGAAACTGATTGCGGGAAAGCTTGCCTTTCAGCCAGTGTATAAAGATCTCAAAACTGAATACCTTTTTCACACTATACTTTGTAAAATCCCTCTTATATCTCAGGAAGCTGTGATATTTTTTTATGGTGTTAAATCGTTTCAATAATCTTTTATCTCCTCGGCAAATATCTTAAAAACACCCGGTAATAAAAATAGCGCTGCTGCTCTGACCTTCTGCTATTTTAATAATTTCATCTACAAAACTGTTCTTCAAAGGAAGAAGAGAGGCCGATAAAATGTTTATCTCAGTTTGAAGATATTTTTATTGAAGGATTATTGTCTTTTTTTAAAAATTAATAAGTTTGTTTGCGATGTAAGCGGCAGCCTGCCAGGAGTATAACAGGATTAGATGACTATAGTTGCATTATATATGCACCTTGGGAAGGTTCGGATTATTTTATAATAATAACAAAATAAATTATTCACGTGAGAGTATCTTTACTTTTTATATTACTGAGTATTCCATTTTTTCTCAGGGCTCAGAGCAGTGTTTATCCGGAAAACCTTCGCTGCGAATATCTGGAGAATCCGGAAGGAATGGATGAGCCGTTACCACGGCTGAGCTGGACACTTGCAGCAACCTACAGCAAGAGGTTTGGACAGCGCCAGACCGCCTACAGGATCCTGGTAAGTTCTTCGGCGGCCGGTCGGGCAGACCAGTGGGACTCAGGCTGGGTGGAATCAGATAAAATGCAGCATATTGTTTACGGAGGGAAAGCCATTGAATCAGACCGTTCTTATTTCTGGAAAGTGAAAGTGAAGGACGAGGGAGGGAAGGAGTCGGCCCCAAGCGCGGTGGCCCATTGGAGTACGGGCCTGTTCAGGCGTGCTGAATGGA
>JAATFW010000302.1 GCA_015654985.1 Sphingobacteriales bacterium
AACGGAAACAAGGTGGATTGTTCCGGTCAAATGATTGTCGATGCAACCACCGGCTTGCCTTCTTATATCACTTCGCCCACGACCTATTTAGGCAAAGTAACGCCCGAATGGAAGGGCGGCCTGAGCACAGCGCGCAGAGACATAAAGGGCAGCCTGATCCTGCGGGTCTCTTACCAGTGGGGCGGCCACCGGTTCTCGGTAACCGATGGTATTCTGTCTTATCAGGGTAAACTTACCAATACCCTTGAGGGCCGTTATGATGGCATCGTAGCAAACGGCGTGAACGTTGTTGCTGCAGACGAAAACGGCGTGGGTGAATACCGGGTGAACAACACTGTCACCAGCAGTATTTACACGTACTACCAGGCGCTCGTACAAGACCGTTACAACGGTGAAGCACACACATACAGCACATCGTTTCTCAAATTCAAAGAAGCAAGGCTTGATTACACCTTGCCTGCTGCCTTTTGCAAGCGGATCAAGGTTCTTCAGGGAGCAAGCATTGGTATTTTTGCCACGAACATTTTCTCATGGGACAAATGGCCGCAGTTTGACCCCGAAGGCGGTATGCTGACAGGCACTAACGTATTCAATGGCATTGAAGCCGGTGCGTACCCGATGACGCGCACCCAGGGTGTTAACGTACGATTGTCGTTTTAATCATTAAATGGATAAAACATGAAAAAGTTAAAATATATCTTTACCTGTGTGCTTGTGTTAACCCTGTTTAGCGCATGCACCCATAACTTTGATGAGATCAATACCAACCCCAACAAAACAACAGTGGGGATGATCCAGGCGGTTAATTTGTTTGAGCCGATCCTGTATAACTCGGCCAACAACTGGCTCGACCGCACGTGGTACTACAATGATGAATTGATTCAGTTTACAGCTTTCACAGGCGGGGTAACACGCAGGGAGCACCAATATTATCTGGAAGATTCAAGAGACTGGTCTGGCTTTTGGAACTTCTATGCTAACTATTCCAACAACAGCAACCACATGCACGAGCTGGCCGTGGCACAAGGCAACAAATCACTGGAAGCCATTGCACTTACGTTTAAAGCGCTGTTCTTCTCCAATATGACCGATATGTTCGGTGATATTCCTTACGAAGAAGCTTTCTCCGCAAGGGAAGCGAACGGAACGATCACGCCTAAATTCAATACACAAAAAGAAGTGTATGAATTTTTATTTGCCGCATTGGAAGAAGCTAACGACATCTACGCCACCAATCCGGTTTTTCAAAAACCGACTATGGACGGCATGTACGGCGGCTCTATGGCAGCCTGGAGAAAGTTTAACAACTCGTTGTACCTACGACTGTTGTGCAGGGTGAGCGGCCGCACAGAGATGAACGTGAGCGCTAAGATGAGAGAGATCCTGAGCAATCCGGATAAATACCCGGTGTTTACTTCCAATGCCGATAATGCTACCGTTAAATTTTCGGGCACTGCTCCATACATCAGCAATTTTGGATCAACCGATGAGAGCGGTTTCACTTCCAGCGGAAGAAAGCTCACACAGCAGCTCATTAAAATGACGGTGCAAACGGATGGCAGCGGCGATCAAATTTATGTTGACCCCCGCCTGCCCATCATCGGAAAGAAGAACAGTGTTGTACAATCGAACCCCAGGAACATTTGGAAAGGTACCATATCCGGTTGTACCGATATAGAACGTGCCTCTGCTGACGCGGGCACTTCCTGGCTCAACTACAAGGTATTTTGCCGCAAAAACGCACCGGCTACTTATATGGATTACGCCGAGATACAATTTATCTATGCCGAAGCCGCATTGAAAGGCTTAATTCCAGGTGGAGAAGCGGCCGCTAAAGGTTATTACGAAGCAGGCGTACGTGCTTCTATGGAAAAGTGGTCTGAACAAGGTGCCTTTTCAGAAACGCCCGTTTCCATTACCCCTGCTCAGGCAGATACTTACCTGGCCTCACCGCTGGGTTCCTGGGATCTGGCAACCAGCAAAGAAGAGGCGATAGGCAACCAAAAATACCTGGCCTTATTCTGGGAGGGCATGGAAGCGTACCATGAATACCGCAGGACGGGTTATCCTGTACTGACAATTGGCGAAGGAACCGTCTATAACGACCATATTCTTCCCACACGTTTCGGCTATCCAGGCACCACGATGTCGACCAATCCAACTAATGCCAATGCGGCTTTGAAAAACATGGGGGGTGAAAACAATATGAAAACACCGGTGTGGTGGAGCAAACAGGCTGTTTCAGGCCACTAAATAAGACCAAAATTACAAATATATGAAAACGAATAATTTCTTTTCAATAATGCGTTCCGGAACGATTATCGTTTTAATGATCGCTGCTTCTGCATTTTTTCTTCAGTCATGTAAGAAAGACGATACTAAAGCGGGGGCCCCGGCTTTTACCATTGAAGGTGATCCCACCGGATTGACGGTAGATGTAAAAGGCAAAGCGGAGAGTTTCGTGGTGCGCTCAAATCGTCACTGGGAAATTGTAGCGAAAGAAGAAGACGGCAACTGGGTAAAAGTATTCCCTGCCGAAGGGGACGATGATGGTATCTTTAAGATCACCGTGGCGGCTAATGCCGGATTTACACAGCGTGTAGCAAATTTGGCCTTTGTAGTAGACGGCCAGGAACAGCCTGTGCTTTTCCGGGTGGAGCAAGCTGCCAATGTCCCTTATATTACTTTGCCGGCAAAAGTCACGATTCCCTCTGCTGGCGGAAACTTTGACGTAGCCGTAACATCCAATGTCACCTGGAACTACTCCTATAGCAATGCCAGTTGGCTCACCGATGGTTCAAAAACAGAAAATAAAATTATACTTGCTGCAGCACCGAACCAGGCTGCAAATATGCGGTCAGTTGTGCTGACGGTTACAGCGGTTGATTATCCCAATGTTTCTCAAACAGTAACGCTGGAGCAATCACCCGGTTCAGTTCTTTTAGACGAACACTTCGACTGGCTGACGTATGGAAGTGCAATAACATACAATACCACAGGTGAAACCCGTTATGACAGTTGGACCGCAGACCAAAAAGCCAAAGGCTGGTCTTGCCAGTTACTGGCATCAGACAATACCCCATTATTGTATGCCCGTCAGGGTTTCGTGAAACTCGGTAAAACAAGTTATGGTGGTGACCTTGTATCGCCCAAATTAGCAGCGATTACCGGAACCGTAAATTTGAAAGTAACTTTTAAGGCCGCAGCCTATATATCGGCAGGTGGAACCATTGATCCCCATGTGCTGAACGTCGAAATATTGGGGGCAGGCACAGCCAGCACAAGTTCATTCAATGTTAATAACATACCCAACAAACAGTCAGAAGACGATGCGGGTGTCGTGAACAATATATGGGCCGATGACCGTGCCTATACCTTTACTGTCACAGGAGCAACAGCCAATACCCAAATCAGGTTTGTTAGTAGTATTCCTACAGGTACTACGAACCGCTTTTTCTTAGATGACATCAAAGTGGAAATAGTCCAATAACAACGAATTTAAAATAAACACATAGTCTGCATATTTATCACAAAGTATAAATATGCAGACTATGTGTTTTTAAGTATCCGAAGCAAAGGGTCAAGGCCCGATGGAAGCGTTCAGAATTTAGTTTCTCACCCTTTATACGATAAGGCTATGCAAAAAATGTTAGGTGGACTTAAATTTTCTAATACATCCGGGCAGATTGCAGAAATTATCTACGAAGCTGCAACCCGGGGTGTCTGTATCCAGGGAAAAAATAAAAGCCGGTTTTATAGTATTTGAGAGGGCGTTCAAAGATGATTTTTTACACAAAAGGCTAACAATCAAATTGTTAGCCTTTTTAATTCACTGCCAGTACCTTGGGCCGGAGTCGAACCGGCACGAGTGTAACCTCACAGGTGTTTGAGACCAGCGCGTCTACCAATTCCGCCACCAAGGCTTAATTACGGGATGCAAATCTATTTAAACTCTCCCGTATTCGCAACAAATATTTCCTGCTATGCTATATATTACTGAACATCAAAAGCATAAATAATTATTTATACTTTATTTTATTACATATTTTAAAATATCGTTCCCCAATACAAACACCATCAGGGCCACGATAATGCAGAATCCAACAATCTGGGCCCTTTCCATAAATTTGTCGCTTAAAGGTTTCCCTTTTACCATTTCAACTAGCAAAAAGAATGCATGCCCTCCATCAAGAGCAGGAATAGGCAGCAGGTTCATCAAGGCAAGGGCCATTGATAACAGGCCTACCAGCGTCCAGAACTTCAGCCAATCTACAGTACCTCCAAACATATTAGCTATTCCAACAGGACCTGTAAACGCTTTATTTGCTTTCACCTGACCGGTAACTACTTTACCTATGCCTTTGGCATTATCCGTAAATAATCCCCAGGCTTTGAAAGCCCCGATAGGAAGCGACTCAATAAAACCATGTTTAATGCTTTCCGTAGGAATATTTCTGCTTAATGAAATTCCAATTAGTCCTTCCGTACTAACAAAAGGAGTAAGGGTTATTATCTGGTTTCTCCGCCAGATATTCACATTAATTTTCTTCCCCTTATTAGAGAGAAGTTCTCCCTGAAACTGGTCGAAAAACACGATCGGCTTACCGTTAACAGTTAAAACGCTATCGCCCTTTTCAAAGCCGGCAGAAGCCGCATTACCTTTAGGAACTACATCGTTAATTTTGTTCAGCGTTTCGCGCGGCTGTATAAATTCACCCACACCATAATCGGCCACCTGCTCAAGAATATTTCCCGGAACGTGGATGTCCTTAATTTCTCCATGGCGGTTTATCGTTAGTTCACCGCCGCCTAATAATACCTTTGAACTGGTAATTTCTTCAAACCGTTTTATTCCCGCTCCGTTCACCGCAATAATGCGGTCGCCTGTTTCAAGCCCTATCGATTGACCGATCTTCCCGGGAACAATTCCGTTAACCAGTTTATCATTTGGAATATACGTTTCACCCATTTTAAAGGTGAGCATCCAGAAAATGAACACACCAAGTATAATATTCACAGTTATACCCGCGAGCATCACAATCAGGCGTTGCCAGGCAGGCTTTGAACGAAATTCCCACGGTTGCGGCGGACCTGCGAGCTGCTCTGTATCCATCGACTCATCGATCATACCTGATATTTTCACATAGCCGCCAAGAGGCAGCCAGCCTATTCCGTACTCACAATCCTTATATTTAAAGCTGAAAAGCTTAAATCCCCAGGCATCAAAGAAGAGGTAAAACTTCTCAACTTTTATCCCAAAGGCTCTGGCCGCTAAAAAGTGCCCAAGCTCATGTAAAATTATCAATATTGAAAGGCCCAGCAAAAGCTGTCCCGCCATAACCAATCCATCCATAGTCTCTTATTAATTCTTTATTTGGATATGTATTTTAAAATTTTGTTACCAGTTGCTGTGCAATAGCACGTGTTTCTTTATCAGTATCAATATAATCCTGCAATGCAGGCCGACGAATATAAGAAACTTCATTCATACATCTTTCGATCACTTTGCTCATTTCAAGAAACCCGAGCCGTTCACTCAAAAACTCTGCCACCACCACTTCATTGGCGGCATTAATCACACATGGCATATTTCCGCCCTTCTCCAGTGCTGCAAAAGCAAATTCAAGGCTTCTGAAGGTTTTCCTGTCAGGCTGCTCAAATGTCAATTGCGGATATTTCAAAAAGTCAAAACGCGGAAAACTATTTTTTATTCTGTTGGGAAACCCTAAAGCATACTGAATAGGTAACTTCATGTCAGGAAGGCCCATTTGTGCTTTCATCGATCCATCTTCAAACTGCACAATAGAATGCACCACCGACTGGGGGTGGACAATTACATCAATCTGAGAAACGTCAAGATCGAACAGCCATTTCGCCTCAATCACTTCAAGGCCCTTATTCATTAAAGTAGCAGAATCAACAGTGATCTTGGCCCCCATTACCCAGTTTGGATGCTGCAAGGCCTGCTGCCGTGTTACTCCTGCCAAAAATGCCAGGGTTTTCCCCCTGAACGGGCCGCCTGAAGCTGTAAGATATATCTTTTCAATTTTGTTACCCGATTCACCTGTCAGACATTGAAAAATTGCAGAATGTTCAGAATCAACAGGAAGGATCCTTACATCATATTCTTTTGCAATAGCGTTAATCAGCCCTCCTGCAACTACCAGCGTTTCCTTATTTGCCAATGCAATATCTTTTCCGGCTTTAATAGCCGCTATAGTTGGTTTTAAGCCGCAGAAGCCAACTACCGCCGTAAGAACGATGTCGATGCAATCCAGTTGTACTACCTCCGATAACGCTTCTTCTCCTGCCAGAACCTCTACAGGATATCCTGCCAGCGCATTTTTTACTTCTTCATATCCTTGTTCATCAGTAATTACTACCTTCTCAGGCAAAAATTCTTTTGCCTGCTGTATTAAAAGTGCTGAATTCCTTTGAACGGTAAGCACTGCAACCTTAAAAAGCCTGCTATTTTCCCTTATAACTTCAAGGGCCTGCGTTCCGATACTACCGGATGATCCTAATATGGCAATATGCTTCAAAACAGTTAAATTATAAATTGGTTAAGCCCTTCAGCAATCCTGCGGTCATTAGAAAGGCGGGGAACCTTATTCTGACCTCCCAGCTTTCCTTCCATTTTCATGTAATTTCTGAAAGCATCTTTCTGCAGCGAACGAATAACAAGGGGCTTCAAGATTTTTCCTTCTATCAGGTCTCTGTAATAGATATTTTTCTTCTGTAAAATGGTGTCAACATGGCGGGCGAAAGATACCGGATACGGGGGAGCCTTTGCAAACTCGATAAACCATTCATGATAGGGTAATCCCCCTTCATCAGGACTAACCTGTGGCGCCACTGTAAATTCTGTAATCCCTGCCCCAGCTTCATTTGCGGCGTCCATTAATGCCTGTTCTACTTCTTCGCCGATAACATGCTCACCAAAAGCCGATATATAATGTTTTATCCTGCCGGTAACCATAATGCGGTAAGGGTCTTTAGAAACAAATTTAATGGTATCCCCGATACTATACCCCCACAATCCGGCATTCGTATTCAGAATAAGCGCGTAATTTTGTTCAAGCTCAACATCTTCCAGGGAAATCCGCGGCGGATTTGAATGAAAATATTCTTCGGCTGGTACAAATTCATAAAACATGCCGGCATTTACCAGCAGCAACAGGCCTTTATCCTTCTGCGAATCCTGATAAGCGATAAAGCCCTCAGAAGCAGGATACGTTTCAATTGAATCAACCTTCCTTCCAATAGCTTCTTCCATCTTTGCCCTGTAAGGCTCAAAATTTACTCCGCCATATACAAAAAGACTAAAATTTTTAAAAATATCTTTAATCTTCTTCCCTCCCGACTTATCCGATAAGCGGTCGAAATACATCTGTACCCAGGGAGGAATACCAGAGATAAGTCTCATATCCTCGTGAAAGGTTTCTTCCACTATTGCATCAACCTTTTGTTCCCAGTCGTCTATACAATTAGTCTCATACGAGGGCAGCCTGTTCTTCTGAAGATACGCAGGAATATGATGGGCTACAATACCCGACAAGCGCCCCGTTGGGACTCCGCCTTTTTTATCAAGCACCGGGCTACCCTGAAGAAAAATCATCTTACCGTCTGCAAAACCGGCATTTCCGGTCTCATTTATATACGTAAGCAAAGCATTTCTTGCCGCTTTAATATGCTCAGGCATAGACTCGCCTGAAATAGGAATATATTTAACGCCTGATGTTGTTCCTGAGGTCTTTGCAAAATAAGCTGGCTTGCCCGGCCAAAGCACATTCTCCTCACCTCTCACCATTCGCTCTACGTAGGGCTTTAAGTCCTCATAATCTCTTAAAGGAACCCGCTGCTTAAAATCTTCATAGGAACGGATTTCAGAAAAATGATGATCCCGTCCAAAAGCAGTATCTTTAGCATCTGAGATCAGTCTTTTAAAAACCTCCTGCTGAGATTGAATTGCCCTTTTCTTCCAGCGGTTAATCTGTTTTACTGCATAAGACGCAAAAGGTTTACTCAAAAAAGCCTTTATTCCCATAAGCTGCTCAGATAATATTACTGATAATTCCCGGATCCTGGTCCCCTATATATTCATTCATCATTCTGCGGTATGCAACCGTAATCACTACGCTCGACAATGGAATGATCAGCAGGGAGTTGACCAGGTTGATCGTTAATCCTACAAAAAAATTACCCTTATAATTGATTATAAGATGTAAGATCTGAAAAATAGCAAGAAAAATCAACAGGATAAGGAGCTTTGTAAAATTACCCCTTGTGATAGCCATGCTAAACCTGATTGATTTAAAAGGAGAATAATCCCTGTCGATGATGAAGAAGGGAAAAAACGAGATTCTGATCCAGGTAAATATAATTCCAAGCACACCCAGAGAAATAGCTACCTGCGTAAGAACCCCCATTGGTACCCTAACATAAGCCAGCGGAAAAATCACAAGAATAATAATACCGTATACAACTAAAATACACAAAATAAAATAGAAGGTGGCAACCAGAAACTTAATGATCTGCCGTGTGCTTGGCACCGATTCCTTTACATATACATCCTCCCTGTTTTCATCCAGCACCCGCAGGATAAACTTAAACAGGGTAAGCTGAAAGCCGCAATAAGTAACAATAAAGATCAGAAGCATAATTAAGCTGATCCCGATATTGAAATCGCTTAAAAAATAGGCCAGAAATCCTGATAAATTAAAGACGAGGAACATCATAATACACAAACCCAGAACTTTAAAATACTGGCTTTTGAGTATTTTCCATGCAACCCTGAGCACATCATTAACAACAAAAGTACTCTCCTTTAGAAACTCGATCATGAATGTTTAAGAATTATTCTTTTCCAAAAATCCTGTATAAACCCCAGGCCATAGGCAGTGAGCTGAATAAATGCAGCTATTATACTTAAAAATGCAACTTTAGCAGAGCTGTTCACACTCCATGAATGAAAAAATATTAGCAGCACCAGAACAGCCAGCAGGAGGTTACATATTCCTGCAACACCAAAACCAAGAGCATTCATAAGTAATGTAAAAATAAGGAATAAGGTAAACAGTGCAGGAAAAAAATGAACAAGTTTAAGCGTAGACGGAAAAAACTTATAAATATTTATTCTGGCCCTGCCGAAGAAATGGATCTGCCTATAGAATTGCAGGAAATTAGTTCTTCGCTTATGGTAAACCACAGCGTTTGGAATAAATCCGGTTTTAAACCCCATAGAATGAATACGGATACTGAATTCAATATCTTCTCCCAGTCTTGTCAGGATAAACCCCCCGGTAGCCTCCCACACTTTTCTTGAAATCCCCATATTAAAGCTCCTGGGATGAAACTGCCCTCCCAGGTTTTTACTGCTGCCCCTGATGCCTCCGGTCGTAAAAGGAGAGGTCATTGAATAACTTATCGCACGCTGAACAGGGGTAAAAGATGAATGCGCTGCATCCGGGCCGCCATAAGCATCAGGATGATGCTGTAAAAGATAGCTATTTACTTCTGAGAGATAATCAGACGGAATAAGGCAATCTGAATCAAATATGATAAAATAATCTCCTCTGGCATGACCGAAAGCAAAATTACGGGTAAAACCCTGCCCTTCGTTTTCTTTAACAAAATAATGAAGATCCAGTTGATCCTTATACGATTCGATCACCTCCTTTGCATCCAGCGTTGAACCATCTTCAATCACCAGAACTTCAAACCGTGTATACGTTTGCAGGGTAAGAGTATAAAGTAACTCATCAATTTCCTGAGGACGGTTATAAAGAGGGATAATAATTGAGAAGAACATTTTCTTTGAGATCGGATATCAGAATCCGGAATAATTACCGGTTATATTTTTTTTTCTATATTATACAAATTTCTTTCAGTAGAGTTACGGGATACGAGCTCTGCCACAAATCCGGTGAGGAATAGCTGAAATCCAACAATAATTGCCACCAGCGCAATAAAAAATAAAGGCTGTTCGGTAACATTCCTGAACTTCGCGTTATGTGCAATATCAATAAGCTTCTCTGCAATGATCCATATTGCAATAAAGAGTCCTGCAGTAAAGCTTAATACTCCCATTGAACCGAAAAAATGCATAGGACGCTTGCCGAATTTCCCTACGAAGAATATAGAAAGAAGGTCCAGGAAACCGTTTATAAAACGACTGAACCCAAATTTAGTAATGCCATATTTACGCGGACGATGTTCTACCACCTGTTCTCCTATTCTTCTGAATCCTGCCCATTTAGCCAGAACCGGAATGTAACGATGCATCTCTCCGTATACCTCTATGCACTTCACTACATCACGCCGGTAAGCCTTCAATCCGCAGTTAAAGTCGTGAAGATTGGGTATCCCCGACATTTTACGGGTAACAGAATTAAATAACCGTGTAGGTACCGTCTTACTTAAAGGATCATGTCTTTTCTTCTTCCAGCCCGAAACAACATCGTATTTTTCTTCCCTGATTTTCCTGTATAATTCCGGAATTTCATCAGGACTATCCTGCAAATCAGCATCCATCGTAATCACAACATCGCCCTGCGCTGCCTCAAAACCAACATTCAGAGCGGCAGATTTGCCATAATTCCGCCTGAACTTTATACCTCTGATTGCAGGGTGTTGCAATTGAAGCATTTCTATAACATCCCAGGAGCCATCATTGCTTCCATCGTCAACAAGGATGATCTCGTAAGAAAAACTATTTTCTTCCATCACCCGCCGGTTCCATTCTACCAGTTCGGGCAGCGATTCGGCTTCGTTATAAAGCGGGACAACTACGGATATATCCATTCTTGAGATATGAGAATATCAGATATAATACGTGAGACATGAGAATAACCCTTATATCGCACGAAACTATCTTATATAAAAACGTGCAAATTTCATCATTTTAATTGATAAAACATGCACGTTTTTAAGATTAATATCAGTGGGGCGAATTCTATTCCTCCGTTGCCGGTATTATATAAGGCGGCTCTTTTTTAAAGATAGCAGCAAAGATCAGTGATCCGATAAAGTACATAAGGATCATCGTGCCCAAACTTATAAAGATTTGCTTAACACCCGGATTAAACTGCTCTTCCATCTTAACATTAATATCCGCCATTGCTTTATCTATCTGGTCCTGCCCCATTCCCACTTTTTCAAGCATCTTTGCTGTGTTGTTGCCTGTAATTTCCGTCATGGTAACTACATATTGCGGTTCAATGTATTTTCCAAAGATGATGGTAAAAAAATAAACCACCAGCGCCGAAACAACAAACATCGTAAAAATATAGCTCAACGCCTCTTTAAACGACCAGTATCCTCCCGCTTTTTTCCTGAGATCCAGCGAAAAATAGATCGCAAATCCAAGTCCGATTAAAAAACGAATCCCTCCCCAGGCATAAGAGCCCATCAGTTCAGGTTTTACGTAATAGACAAGCAGAAATAGTACAACATCAACAAAAGCCCAGATTAAG
>JAATFW010000339.1 GCA_015654985.1 Sphingobacteriales bacterium
GCTGAGAGAAGACATGACCGCCTATCGTTTTGATGTTCCTGACGGTACTTATCAGGTTGAACTTTATTTTTGTGAACCGAAAAATGCCGGCCAGCAACGCTCTCTTTATGACCTGGGAGCAAAGCAAACGGCTGAAAGCGGGGTGCGGATATTTGACGTGCTGATCAACAACCAGAAGGTGCTGCCTGCTTACAATATAATGTCAAAAGAGCAGCCGCTGACAGCGATCATTAAATCATACGTTATCAAGGCAGAGAAAGACGCAGGCATTCGTATCGTTTTTAATAAGCTGGAAGGGAAACCTCTGATTAATGCGATAAAAATAAGCAGGAGAAACTAATATTAAGGAACAGGTACTAGCGGAAAGTATAAACCGTCTCAAATTCAGTTCTGTAAAAATAATGGCGGCAGATTATTTTAGCTTTAACATAAACGCTAAGTAAAATTGTCCATTAATTTAAAAAGATAATCCATTTCAGACGGCGGAGTATGCTTTATCTTTACGGGAGCTGTTTAACAAAATTAACGGTCCGGTTATATACCTTTTTTTCGAAAACCCAATGAAGGTGATAAATTTTTTTCTCTCTCTGTTTCGTCAGGCTTTTTTAGATAACTTAAAGATGAATATAACAAATAAAACAACAAAAAGGTTGCTGATAGGGCTTATTATGATGTTGTCAGGCATACTTCTGCCGGCAATTACAGTTCTGGCCCAAACCGCCACCATTCCTGTAGAAACCGCCAATAATGCCCTGGTCATGCAGGTTAATGCGAATAAAGATCTAAGTATCGAATATTTTGGGCTGAAATTAGCCAATGCAGGGGAGTACAGCCAGATTCCCGGAACTTACCGGCAGGCTGCCGACTATACCGGCTTGTATAATTCGGCCTATACCCCTTCGGGTTCCCGGAACCTGCTGGAACCGGCTATTACAGTAACACATGCAGACGGGAATAATTCCCTTGACCTGCGTTATGTAAGCCATAAAGTTTCTGAGGTTAGCGATGGCGTTTCATTATTAAGCATTCTTTTGCGGGACCCTGTTTACAATTTTGAGGTGACCTTATATTACAAATCATATTTCAAAGAAGATGTCATAGAACAATGGAGTTCTGTTCGTCATCATGAAAAAGGCAATGTCATTTTATATAAATATGCCTCAGCCAATCTGTATTTAAAGGCAGACAGCTACTGGCTAAGACAGTATCACGGAGACTGGGCAAAAGAAATGCAGCCGGAGGAAACCAGGGTCACCCATGGGATCAAAACCCTGGATTCCAAGCTGGGTACCAGGACCAATCTGTTCCAGCCTTCAGTATTTATGATATCCCTGGATAAGCCTGCAACAGAAGATGAGGGCAGCGTTTTATACGGTTCGGTAGAATGGAGCGGTAACTTCCGGGTTGACCTGGAAACAGACCCTCAGGATAACCTGAGGATCATAGCAGGAATGAATAATTATGCTTCTCCGTATACCTTAAAGCCCGGTGAGGATTTTGTGACCCCGGCATTTTTATATACATTTTCAGATAAAGGGAAAGGAGATGCCAGCAGAAAGCTGCATTCCTGGGCCAGGAATTACAAACTGGCGGACGGGAAAGGCTCCAGGCTTACCCTTCTGAATAACTGGGAATCGACTTATTTTGATTTTAATGAAACAAAGCTGGCAGAATTACTGCGGGATACCAAAAAACTGGGAGTGGACCTTTTCCTTCTGGACGATGGCTGGTTTGGCAACAAATATCCACGGAATGATGATCATGCAGGTTTGGGAGACTGGCAGGAAAACCGGCAGAAATTGCCCAACGGCATTTCTTCACTGGTAAAAGAGGCCCAGGCCGCCGGAGTAAAGTTTGGCATCTGGATCGAACCTGAGATGGTCAATCCAAAGAGTGAATTATACGAAAAACATCCGGATTGGGTAATTAAACAACCTAAACGGGATGAATACTATTTCAGGAACCAGCTTGTGCTGGACCTGAGTAATCCCAGGGTACAGGATTTTGTATTTAACATAGTAGATAACCTGTTTACCAAAACTCCTGATCTGGCTTATATTAAATGGGACTGTAATGCCGTGATTTATAATGCTTATTCTTCCTGGCAGAAAAACCAGTCGCACTTTTATATCAGCTATGTGGAGGGGTTATATAATGTATTAAAGAGAATCCGGGCGAAATATCCAACGGTTCCGATGATGCTATGCTCGGGCGGCGGTGGTCGTGTTGACTACGGAGCCCTTCAGTACTTTACAGAATTCTGGCCGAGTGATAATACCGATCCGTTGGAGAGGATCTTTATGCAGTGGGAGTATTCCTATTTTTATCCTGCGATCACTTCCTCCAATCATGTAACCGACTGGGGAAAACAACCTCTGAAGTTTCGCGTTGATGCAGCCATGATGGGTAAGCTGGGTTTTGATATTGTGGTAAGCAAGCTCAGTGCAAAGGACCTTGAATTTGTTCAGAATGCCGTAAAAACCTATGATTCAGTCAGGGAAATTATCTGGCAGGGAGACCAGTACCGTTTATCAGACCCCACCAATAGCAGTGTCGCATCCATACTGTATACAGACGGAGATAAAAAAACAGGAGTAGTTTTTAATTATTTGGTAAATAACAGGTATGATCATGGAAATAAAACGCCTGTTCGTTTTAGAGGTCTTGATCCGGCCAAAAGATACAGAGTTAAGGAAATTAATATGTATCCGGGGGAAACCTCCCCGGTAAATGCGGATTTAACCTATTCAGGTGATTTTCTGATGAAGATTGGGTTTAATCCTATGGTAAATTCAGGAAGGACAAGTGTCGTTCTGAAATTTGAAGCAGCGGACTGATGATGATAAGAAGAAGGGTGCATCTTGCTGTGCTGTTTACTGTACTTTACCTATTTTTAGCGGCATGGGCGCTGACAGCTCTGCCTGTTGTATGTTCCGGGCAGACCATGCCTTTGAGAATATGGTATGATAAACCTGCTGCGGTGTGGGAAGAAACGTTGCCGCTCGGTAACGGTCGTTTGGGAATGATGCCCGGTGGCGGAATCAGGCAGGAAAAGATAGTACTGAACGATATTACTTTATGGTCCGGTTCTCCCCAGGATGCTAATAATTATAATGCTTACAGGCATTTGCCGGAAATAAGGAGATTGCTCTCTGAAGGAAAGAATGATGAAGCCCAGAAACTGATCGATGAATCATTTATTTGTACCGGTAAGGGCTCGGGCGGAGCCGAATGGGGATGTTTTCAGGTTCTCGGGAATCTTCAGCTTAATTTCAGCTATAAGAACGCCGGTGATCCGGCATTGAAAGGAGATCATTATAAACGTGAACTTTCCATCAACAAAGCAATTGCTTCCTGTTCATTTTCAGTTAACGGAGTGAAATATAAAAGAGAATATTTTACCAGTTTTGGGGATGATGTCAGTATTGTCAGGCTATCTGCTGATAAACCGGGACAATTAAATTTTACTGTTTCTCTTACCAGGCCGGAGCGTTCAGAAACACAAATAATACAGAATACTCTGCAGTTATCCGGTCAATTGGATAATGGGAAAGACGGCGGGGGTATGAAGTACCTGGCAAGAGTTAAACCTATACTGCATGGCGGGAAAATAATCTCACAGGGCGACTCCCTCCGGATTGTTAATGCTGATGCAGTTATGTTAATTATAGGTGCCGGTACCGACTATAAAGATCCTGCTTTTATACAAAAGGTGCAGCGTGAGATGCAAAAAGCCTCGGTAAAAACGTATCAGGTGCAGCAAAAACAGCATATTGCAGGCTTTCAGAAATTATTTAACCGTTTGAGTCTGACTATAGGCAATACCACTGGTGATTCTCTTCCAACCGGCAGGCGCATTAGCCGGTTCCATAATGACCCAGGCTCAGATACAGGTTTTCCTGTCCTTTTTTATCAGTTTGGAAGGTACCTGAGTATTAGCAGTACACGTGTTGGCTTGCTTCCGCCTAATCTTCAGGGGCTTTGGGCTAACCAGGTTCATACCCCCTGGAACGGCGATTACCATTTGGATGTGAATGTACAGATGAACCATTGGCCTGTTGAAGAAGCGAACCTTTCGGAACTTAATTTGCCGCTTAAAGACCTGGTTCAGGGAATGGTTGAAAACGGGGCTAAAACAGCAAAAGCATATTATAATGCTGATGGATGGGTTGCCCATGTCATTACAAATGTCTGGGGCTTTACAGAACCGGGAGAAAGTGCATCCTGGGGTATTACAAAAGCAGGTTCAGGATGGCTTTGCAATAATCTGTGGATGCATTATGCCTATACTAATGATAAAGAGTATCTGAAAAGCATATATTCCATTATTAAAGGCTCTGCGCAATTTTATAACAGCATGCTTATTAAAGATGACAGAACAGGCTGGTTGGTTACTTCGCCTTCATCTTCACCTGAAAATACCTTTTATCTTCCCAATGGTAAAACGGCAAGTGTATGTATAGGTCCCACGATTGATAATCAGATTGTGAGAGAGCTGTTTACAAATGTGATCAGGGCTTCTGAAATCCTGAATATGGATGTAACCTTCAGGAAGGAGTTACAGGAAAAACTCCCTCGGTTACCCCCGGTCGGCCGGATTGCTGCCGACGGGAGATTAATGGAGTGGATGGAAGATTATAAGGAAACTGATCTGCAGCACAGGCATATTTCGCACCTCTATGGGCTGTACCCCGCATCCCTGATAACTCCCGACGGTACGCCGGAACTGGCTGAAGCCTGTAGAAAGAGTTTAAATGTAAGAGGAGATGATGGTCCAGGTTGGTCAATTGCTTATAAACTGTTGTTCTGGGCAAGATTACATGATGGTAACAGGGCATTTAAGCTTTATAAAGAATTAATGAAACCGACCTTAAAGACCGGTATCAATTACGGGGCCGGAGGCGGAATTTATCCAAATCTTTTATCTGCCGGGCCTCCGTTTCAGATAGATGGCAATTTCGGGGGAGCTGCCGGTATCGGGGAAATGTTAATGCAAAGCCACGCGGGATATATAGATCTTTTGCCTGCTATACCGGATGAATGGAAAGTTCAGGGAGAGGTTAAGGGATTCAAAGCAGAAGGGAATTTTACAGTAGATTTTAAATGGAGGAATGGGGCGGTGACTTCATACCGGGTGGCTTCAGAGGTACCCGGAAAGATCAAGGTTAAAGTTAATGGTGTTATGAAGGAAATTTTGTCTGTTAAACTTTAATGTCTTAATAATTAATATTCGTTATTCTCTCAGTACCGGGTTAAAAAGAGGTATATTGTTATAAATAATAAGCAGTCTCTTTGCCGGTAACAGTCTAAGCACAATTTCAACATGCCGTAAACCTACTTATTAAGGGCCGGTTCATAATGAGAGCCGGGAACTGCACTTCTTGTGAATTTAATTTATAGTTAAACCTTATAGAATTTCCATTCATTTCTGTATTCACGCTATTCTCCTTAATCAGAAATCGGCACCCCGTTTTTACTCTGCCGGAATTCCCGGACCTGGCGATAAGTGGGGGAAAAAATTATTTTTTCGTTTGTTGAAAACTTTTTGTGGGGATATGTGGTAGAAAGTGGTAAAAGTATGTACTTTTACAATCAATTTAATAGAAGAACTGTCTGATGTCTCATTTCTTAGGCGAATTTGAATGCAAGCTTGACACCAAGGGGCGGCTGATGATACCAGCAGGCCTGAGGAAACAAATGCCTGATGCTGAGAAAGATGGTCTTGTAATAAATCGTGGTTTTGAAAAGCATCTGGTAGTTTATAGCCGGAAAGAATGGGATAAGATAATGGAAGATCTGAGTAAGCTGAATCAGTATGAAAAAAAGACCAGGGACTTCATCCGTTACTTTACCAGGGGTGCAACAGAGTTGTCCCTTGATGCGGCCGGCAGGGTGCTGCTGCCAAAGTCTCTTCTTGAATATGCCGGAATTGCTGCTGATGCCGTATTATCCTCTCAGTTTAATAAAATAGAAGTTTGGGCTAAGGATGCTTATGATGCCCAGATGGATAATGAGCCTGAAAACTTTGCAAATCTTGCAGAAGAAGTAATGGGCGGAGCAGGAAGGAGGAATGATGAGTAATTATCATACCCCCGTTATGCTGCGCGAATGTATGGAAGGCCTGGCTATAAAAGCCGGCGGCACATATGTAGATGTTACTTTCGGCGGCGGAGGGCATTCAAGAGAGATTTTAAAAAACCTGAATGAGCAGGGCAGATTGCTGGCTTTTGACCAGGATTAAGATGCGAAACAGAATATTCCAAAAGATGATCGGTTAACCTTTATAGATCAGAACTTCCGCTTTTTGAAGAATAATTGCCGCTTATTCGGGGCAATACCGGTGGATGGCATTCTGGCTGATCTTGGTGTTTCATCGCACCAGTTTGATCAGCCAGAGCGGGGGTTTTCAACCAGATTTGATGCAGACCTTGATATGAGGATGGATCAGTCGTCATCTCTGACCGCAGGAAAAGTGATCAATACGTATCCTGAAGATCGTCTTCACCGGATCTTTGGCATTTACGGAGAAATTCAGAACGCCAGATCACTGGCTAAGGCAGTTGTTACAGCACGTCTTAATAAACCTGTTGAAACGGTTGCAGAGTTTAAGGAGGTAATAAAAAAACTTATACCCAGAGGTAAGGAAAATAAATACCTGGCGCAGGTATTTCAGGCTTTACGGATTGAAGTGAATCAGGAGCTTGAAGCTTTGCAGGAATTTCTATCCCAATCGGCCGAAGTGCTGAAACCGGGAGGACGTCTGGTAGTAATGTCGTATCATTCGCTGGAAGACCGGCTTGTTAAAAGCTTCATTGCCAAAGGAAAGTTCAGTGGGGAAATGGAGAAAGATTTTTTTGGAAACGCCATTAAACCCTTTGAGGCCGTGACCCGCAAGGCTGTTACCGCCTCTGAAGAGGAGATTAAGCTTAATAACCGGGCCAGGAGCGCGAAGCTGAGAGTAGCGGCGAAGGTTGAAGGTTGAAGGTTGAAGGTTGAAGGTTGAAGGTTGAAGGTTGAAGGTTGAAAGTTGAAGGTTGAAGGTTGAAGGTTGAAAGTTGAAAGTTGAAAGTTGAAAGTTGAAAGTTGAAAAAATATTAACTGGCAAAGTTAAAAGAACAATGTGAAGATTAAAAAAACAGGTTTCAGCCTGATCAATATAATAGGCATAATAGTTTGTTTGACTATAGAGAGAAATGGTATTATTAATGAACAAATAAAGTTTAAGGCTTGGTAACTCACCTTGAACTTTCAACATTAAACACGATATGAGTAATCGTTTCAGAAGCGATACAAATGAGGGGGAAGTTGAGCAGGAAGTTCAGCCGGACGTAAAGGAAAAGGCTGAGCTTCCGCGAAACTTTTTTACAGTGTTGCTTACCGAAGGAGTGATCTCTAAGGAAACAGCATCTGAGATGATGCCGTTTATTATTTTCATCGCCTTCCTGGGTATGATTTATATCGGGAACCGGCATTTTGCAGAGAAGAATATACGTGAAATTGATAAACTGAATAAGGAGGTAAAGGAGCTGAGCTGGGACTTTAAAACATTAAAAGCCGACCTGATGCTGAAAAGCACACAGACGGAAGTTGCCCGGAAGGTCGACACTTTTGGTTTAAAGGAACCGGTAGAGCCTCCTAAAAAAATTTTGGTAGCAAAGAGCGAATTAATTAAATAAAATGAACAATCCCTCTGTCAGAGGATCAGAAAGGTGCTATGAATATCAGAACCGACATTTTATTGCGTGTGTACATTGCCTTCGGGCTGATTGTATTGTTTGCTTTTGCCGTATTGTTCAAGCTTTTTCATCTTCAGGTTTCTGAAGGAAAACAATGGGAAGCGATGGCCGACAGCCTTTCAACAAGATATGTGCATGTAGAGGCTGTAAGGGGTAACATTTATTCATCTGACGGAAGTCTTCTTGCTACTTCGGTTCCCGAATATGAGCTTCGAATGGATATGATGGCAGGGGGTATTGAAAAAGATGCGGTTTTCTATGAAAAGGTTGATTCTCTTGCGGGAAAAATGTCCCGTTTTTTTGGCGATAAAACAGAAAGGGAGTATGCTTCGATCCTCCGCGGGGCGAGAAAAGAAAAGTCCCGTTATCTGCTTATTAAAAGGCGTGTGACCCATCAGGAGCTCAATGTGATAAAAAAATTCCCTATTTTTAATATGGGCCGTTATCAGGGCGGTTTAATAGCCGTACAGCAGAATAAACGCATTCTGCCTTTTAAAACACTTGCTGCACGCACTATCGGGTACAGGAACGAGCATGTACAGCCCGTTGGACTGGAAGGGGCTTATGGTGACTATATCAATGGCGAAAGCGGACGGAGATTAGTGCAGCGTATTGCCGGGGGGATCTGGATTCCGGTAAATAAAGATATTGAAATAGCTCCGAAAGATGGCGCCGATATTATTTCAACCATCGACATCAATATGCAGGACGTTGCTCAGAACGCGTTAAAAAAGCAGTTAATAAAGAGCGACGCCGACCATGGCTGTGTATTACTGATGGAAGTAGCAACAGGAGAGATTAAGGCAATTGCTAATTACACCCGCACGGCGGAAGGAGAATACAAAGAAAAGTTTAACTATGCTATCGCAGGCAATCAGGATCCCGGATCAACATTTAAAGTTGCATCTTACATGGCCCTGCTTGAAGATAAAAAGGTCGACACGAATACACTTATAGAAACAGGAACCTATAAAATACCAGGGCATCTTATTAAAGATTCTCACGGAAGCATTGGAATTGTCACTGTTAAGAAAGCGTTCGAAGAATCTTCCAATGCAGCGGTTGCCAAGCTTGTAAATACAGCATACAAGGAAGAACCATCGAAATTTACAGATCATTTATACGAATGGCATTTAAATGAAAAGCTTGGTTTACAAATTCCGGGAGAGGCTACCCCTGTAATTAAAAATCCCAAATTCAGAAGCTGGAATAAGAATATGACCCTGCCTCAAATGGCTTACGGCTATGAAATGCAGCTCACTCCGCTTAAAATGCTGTCGTTTTACAATGCCATTGCCAATAACGGAAGATATATCTCGCCGATCTTTGTAAAGGAGATCAGGAGGTTGGGGACATCTGTTGAATTGTTCAGGGCCAGGGTGATCAATGATAAGATCTGTTCCGACGTTACCCTCAGTAAAATGCACGAAATGCTCGAAGGGGTAATCACCGAAGGTACAGGAAAGGGTATTATCTATAACCCCCTCTATAAAGTTGCCGGAAAAACCGGTACGGCCCAGGTGGCCGACGGGAATAAGGGATACCGGGCCAAAAGGCAGTACCAGGCCTCTTTTTGTGGATACTTCCCTGCTGATAATCCTAAATATTCATTGATTGTGGTAATAAACGACCCTAAAAATGGATATTATGGAGCTCTCGTCGCCGGTCCGCCTTTCAGGGAGATCGCTGATAAGATCTACGCGAATGATATAGAAATGTATACCCCCATTCAGAAGAGATTTGTTGGGAATACAAGAATGCCTCCTTCTAAAGCCGGCTATAAGCAAGCTACGCAGCAAGTATACAAGGCGCTTGGAATAAAAGCCTTTTTAGCTTCGAACAGCGAATTAATAAATACTGTAGATACCAATAATGGAATTGCCGTTAAGGAAGTGAAACTGGATCCTGAATCCGTTCCTGATGTATCGGGGATGGGACTTAAGGATGCCGTTTATCTGCTTGGAAGCGCGGGATTGAGACCTTTGGTTAAAGGCAGCGGAAAAGTAATTAAACAGTCGGTTGAACCCGGAAGTAAACTCATTAAAGGTTATCCAATTACCATAGAACTAAAATGATAAACGAATTAAATAACCTGTTACACGGAATTGAACCGCTGGAAATTAAAGGCCCGGTTGGCGTAACTGTGAACAAAATTTGTTTTGATTCACGGCAGGCAGGTGCGGGAGATCTTTTTGTTGCTGTCCGCGGAACAGCAACCGATGGTCATCATTTTATTGAAAAGGCCGAAAGTCTCGGTGCTGCTGTGGTATTGTGTGAAGACTTTCCTGAAGAATTAAAAGAAGAGGTTACTTATATACAAGTTTCTGATTCTGCCATTGCCCTTGGTATACTGGCTTCGAACTACTACGATCATCCATCTTCAAAACTAAAACTCGTTGGAATTACCGGCACAAATGGTAAAACTACCGTTGCCACTTTATTATACAAATTATTTGAAGAGCTGGGTTACAAAACGGGATTGATTTCCACAGTGGAGAATCACATTCATACCGTTATTGTTCCCTCTACCCATACCACGCCTGATCCGATAGTTCTTAACAGCCTTCTTAATGACATGGTAGAAGCCGGATGCGACTATTGCTTTATGGAGGTAAGCTCACATGCGATTGTGCAGAGCCGGATTGAAGGCCTGAAGTTTACAGGCGGGGTTTTTACTAACCTGACACATGATCACCTTGATTTTCATAAAACATTTGATTCTTATCTTAAAGCCAAGAAGTCATTCTTTGATGGACTGGGGCGGACGGCTTTTGCACTTGTAAATGCTGATGATAAGAATGGCAGTGTAATGGTGCAAAATACAGGGGCCTATAAGAAAACCTATGCTTTAAGAAACATGAGTGATTTTAAGGCTAAAATGATTGAAAATGAACTTACCGGTTTATTGCTGGATATCGACGGGCAGGAAGTGTGGTTTAAGCTCACCGGCAGCTTTAATGCATATAATTTGCTGGCAGTCTTTGCCACTTCAATGCTTTTGGAACAGGACAGGCAAAAAGTGCTGACTGTTTTAAGCAGGTTAACCGGGGCTGAGGGCCGGTTCGATTACATGAGAGCTCCTAATGGAATTATCGGTATTGTGGATTATGCCCATACGCCGGATGCTGTTCAGAATGTTTTAAGCACAATTCACGATATCAGAAAGGGAACAGAGCAGGTGATAACCGTTATCGGATGCGGAGGCGACCGCGACAAAACGAAGCGCCCCGTTATGGCTCAGGTTGCATGCGATTGGAGCGATAAAGTGATCATTACATCTGATAACCCGCGTTCCGAAGACCCTTTTGCTATTATCAGGGATATGGAAGCCGGGATCAGTCCTGAAAATAAAAGAAAGGCTTTAACTATTGCAGACAGGAAAGAAGCAATAAGTACAGCCTGTCATCTCGCAAGGCCGGGAGATATTATTCTTGTTGCCGGTAAAGGCCATGAGAAGTACCAGGAAATAAAGGGCGTTAAACATTCTTTTGATGATAAGAAAGTTTTGATGGAACAATTAAATCAGGTAAGCTAATGCTATACTATTTATTTACATGGTTAGATCGTGAATATGACATCCCGGGTGCGGGAGTGTTTCAGTATATATCATTCCGTACCGGGATATCTATCATTTTTTCTCTTCTGTTTACAACCATTTACGGTAACCGGCTTATACGGATACTGCGTGCAAAGCAGGTAGGGGAAACAGTGAGGAATCTTGGCCTTGAAGGGCAAATGCAGAAACAGGGTACCCCTACTATGGGAGGGATTATCATCTTGCTGGGAATACTGATACCTACCCTTTTATTTGCCAAGCTTGGAAATATCTATATCGTACTGATGATCATTACCACCGTATGGATGGGATCGATTGGGTTTTTAGACGACTATATTAAGGTATTTAAAAAGGATAAGGAAGGCCTGGCCGGAAAATTTAAGATCATGGGGCAGGTGGGTCTGGCTTTAATAGTTGGCTGGACTATGTACTTTCACCCCGATATTGTAGTGCGTCAGCAGGTAACACTTCCAACAACCAATACAAGCCCGCTTGAGGTGCATCAGAAGGGGGGCAGTTATTACTTTACGCAAAACCTTAAATCAACCAGGACTAATATTCCTTTTTTTAAGAACAACGAGCTGGATTATGCAAAGTTTCTGAATTTCCTGGGAGAAGGATATGAGAAATATGCATTGGTGGTATTCCTCTTTTTTGTTATTGTAATTATTACCGCCGTTTCAAATGGTGCAAATATTACCGATGGTATAGATGGCCTTGCTACGGGCACTTCGGCAATCATCGGCTTAACCCTGGCTATACTTGCATATGTTTCAGGTAATACGATTACTGCAGAATACCTGAATATAATGTATATCCCTAATTCAGGAGAGCTGGTGATCTTTGCAGGCGCTTTTGTAGGGGCATGTGTGGGTTTCTTATGGTATAATTCATATCCCGCCCAGGTATTTATGGGTGATACGGGAAGCCTTGCAATAGGGGGCATAATAGCAACTTTTGCTATTATGATCCGGAAAGAATTGTTAATCCCCATCCTGTGCGGAATATTTTTGGTGGAGAATATCTCGGTCATTATGCAGGTATCCTATTTTAAATATACCAGGAAGAAATTCGGAGAGGGCAGAAGGATCTTTTTAATGTCGCCGCTCCATCATCATTATCAGAAAAAGGGCTATCATGAGTCGAAAATAGTTACACGCTTCTGGATCATAGGAGTTGTCCTGGCAATATTGACAATCGTAACTCTTAAATTAAGGTAATCACGGCTTAGATCTATGGATACAAATAAAGACATATCAGGAACTAAGGCTTTTCCCTCTCATGGGGAACCGGGAACCCTTATTGTAATATTGGGCGCTGCCGAGAGCGGTACCGGTGCGGCTATACTGGCGCAAAAGATGGGATTCGAGGTCTTTGTTTCCGACTCAGGAACCATCGCTGACCAGTATAAGCATGAACTTGCAGTACGCGGGATTGTCTTTGAAGAAAATAAGCACAGCGAAGAAAAGATCTTCTCCGCAAAGGAAGTAATTAAGAGTCCCGGTATTCCCGGGAAGGCTCCTCTTATTAAAAAACTGAAAGAAAAGGGTATTCCCGTGATTTCTGAAATTGAATTTGCCGGACGTTATACCAGCGCTAAAAAGATCTGTATTACCGGCTCAAACGGCAAGTCGACTACTACTATGCTTACCTATCATATTCTTCAGAAAGCAGGAATAAATGCAGGGCTTGCCGGAAATATCGGTAAAAGCTTTGCATGGCAGGTGGCAGAGTCCAGCTTCGATTATTATGTTCTGGAGATCAGCAGTTTTATGCTGGATGATATGTATGATTTTAAGGCGGATATCGGGGTTCTGTTAAATATTACCCCCGACCATCTCGACCGCTACGACTATAAAATGGAAAATTATGTGAATTCAAAATTCCGTATTCTTCAAAATCAGACAGAGAAAGACATCTTCATTTATTGTGAAGATGATCCCGAAACTGTAAAAGGCTTACAAACACATTCCCCCATTGCAAAAACTTATTCTTTTTCAATTCAGAAGAAACTGGATAAAGGGGCTTACTTATTAAATAATCAACTTATTATAAACCTGGGTATAGAACCAACATTTGACATGTCGATAACAGAATTAGCATTACAGGGTAAACACAATATTTATAATTCCATGGCTTCAGGGATTGTTGCCAAAGTTCTTGAATTAAGAAATGAAACAATTCGTGAGAGTATGGGAGATTTCAGGAATATTGAGCACCGGCTTGAATATGCAGGCGGCATTTCGGGTATTAATTTCATCAACGACTCGAAGGCTACTAACGTCAATTCTACCTGGTATGCTCTTGAGAGCATGACTACAGATGTGGTCCTGATCCTGGGAGGAGTTGATAAGGGAAATGATTATTCGATGCTTAAAGACCTGGTAAGGAATAAAGTAAAAGCAATTGTTTGCCTGGGCAAGGATAATAAGAAGATCCACGAGGCTTTTGAAGATGATGTAGACATCATTGTGAATACATTTTCTGCAAAAGAGGCAGTTGAAATATCGTTCCATCTTGCTAAAAAAGGCGATACGGTGCTTCTTTCGCCCGCCTGTGCGAGCTTTGATCTTTTCAAGAATTACGAGGACAGGGGAGATCAGTTTAAGGCAGCGGTTAGGGATTTGTAGGTTGTAGGTTGAAAGTTGAAAGTTGAAGGTTGAAGGTTGAAGGTGAAGGGTTGCAGGTTGCGGGTGCGAAAGCGGGAATTAAAGGGTGCTGACGATGCGGCCGGGTGATTTGGGCAGGAGTAAAGGATTAATGAATAGAATTTAAAATTATAGGTTATGATAAATCGTATACTTAGTAAAACAAAAGGCGACAGATGGATCTGGCTGATCGTTATTTTACTTTCTGTATGGTCATTGCTGGCGGTGTACAGTTCAACCGGTACAATTGCTTACAAGAATGATAAGTCGGCCGAACAGTACCTCATCAAACACCTTGTGATGATCATAGGCGGGCTTGCCCTGATGTATTTTTCTCATAAACTTGATTACCGGTATTATGCGGGTATCTCCAAGGTGCTGATGATCGTAACAATTCCGTTGTTATTATATACCCTGATCTTTGGGAATACGGTTAATGATGCAAGCCGCTGGGTAACCATTCCGGTAATTAACCAGACTTTTCAAACTTCCGACCTCGCCAAGCTTGCCCTGATTACTTTTCTTGCCCGTACGTTAACAAAGAAGCAGGAGAGGATTAAGGATGTAAAGAAATCTTTCCTGCCAATTATGGGTTCTGTTTCGCTGGTTTTTATACTGATCGCACTGGCAAATCTCTCAACTGCTCTGATGCTGTTTGGGGTAAGTATTTTATTGCTGATTATTGGCAGGATCAGCATTAAGCAGATCCTGACGGTTTGTCTTGCGGGGGCTATTCTTTTAACAGGCGTTATATTGTTAGGGCCAAGGCGTAAAACCTATGCATCCCGTATAGAAGCATACATGCATCCCGAAAAGGCAGACCCGGATAAATCGTTCCAGGCAAACCAGGCAAAGATTGCTATTGCAACAGGAGGTATTTTTGGAAAAGGCCCGGGCAACAGTACCCAAAGGAACTTTTTACCTCATCCATATTCCGATTTTGTATATGCGCTGATCGTTGAAGAATATGGTCTGATCGGAGGAATTGCGCTGGCGCTTATTTACCTGGTATTCCTGTACCGGTGTATTCTTATAGTAACAGCAAGTCCTAAAGCTTTTGGTGCCCTGCTGGCGGCGGGATTAAGTTTCAGCCTCACAATTCAGGCTTTTGCAAATATGGCAGTAGCTGTAGGGTTAGGCCCGGTTACTGGTGTACCGCTTCCCCTGGTAAGTATGGGAGGCACGTCGATCCTTTTTACCAGCGTGGCATTTGGCATTATACTAAGCGTGAGCCGGGATATTGAAGAGAAGAAAAAGGAAAAGGAATCCGGGAATATAAAGGAGAAAAAAATTATTATAGGAGAACTTCCTGCAGTAGCATAAAAGGAGTTTGAAGATAAAAGCAAAGGATTTCAGCGATTTATACTTATAACTTACAACTTATTACGTATAACTTAATATGGCAAAACGGATAATAATAAGCGGTGGTGGAACAGGAGGACATATCTTCCCTGCCATTTCTATTGCCAATGCACTAAAGAGGATTGATCCTGCAACGGAGATCCTTTTCGTAGGTGCAAAGGGCAGAATGGAGATGGAAAAAGTTCCTGCGGCCGGATACCGGATTGCAGGACTGGATATCCGCGGCTTTCAGAGAAAATCGCTTGTCAAAAATCTGCTTTTGCCTTTCAGAATATTAAAAAGCTTATTAAAAGCACGTTCATTGATCAAAGAGTTTAACCCGGATGCTGCAGTAGGCGTAGGCGGTTATGCTTCAGGTCCGTTATTATGGACAGCCGGGCAAATGAATATTCCATATCTCATACAAGAGCAAAACTCATATGCCGGAATCACCAATAAAAAGTTGGGGGCGAAGGCTGAGAAGATCTGTGTGGCATTTGAGGGCATGGAGAAGTTCTTTCCGGCAGCAAAGATCATACTTACCGGAAATCCTGTTCGTAAAGAAGCAGTAGATATTGAGGGAAAGCGTGATGAAGCCCTTGCTTTCTTTGGTTTGTCTGCTGCAAAGAAAACAATCCTCATTACCGGAGGAAGTTTAGGTGCCGGTACATTGAATAAAAGTATGCTCGCCGGTCTTTATAAATTCACATCGGAAGATGTTCAGCTTATCTGGCAGACAGGGAAGTATTATTATAGATCGGTAATCGACGAGATTGGCGAAAAGCCTGGTTCAGGTATTTGTATTACCGAGTTTTTAAACCGGATGGATCTTGCTTATGCTGCTGCCGACCTGATCATAGCGCGGGCAGGTGCGGGTACTATCGCAGAATTATGTGTTGTTAAAAAACCTGTTATCCTGGTCCCCTCGCCGAATGTTGCCGAAGATCATCAAACAAAAAATGCATGGTCTCTGGCCAATCATGGTGCTGCGGTTTTAGTGCCCGATAATATTGCGGAAAGAGAGCTTGCCGATATAGCTTTACAGATAATAAACGACAGCAGTAAATGCGAAGAGCTAAGTGAAAATATCGGCAGACTGGCCTTGCCCGATGCCGATGAGGTGATTGCAACGGAAGTATTTAAAATAGCAAAATAAAGATCCTTTCAGGAAGGAAATAAAGAATTATGGATTTAGAAAATATTAAACTGGTTTATCTGGTAGGTATTGGAGGCATAGGCATGAGTGGCCTTGCGCGTTATTTCCATAAAAGGGGATGTCTGGTAAATGGTTATGACCGTACTCCGACAGCTTTAACAGAAGCCTTGCAGGCAGAGGGCATTCAGATCAGTTTTATAGATGACGTTAATCTGATTGGTCCGGATTTCAGGGAAAATAGTCCTTCTGTACTCGTCATTTATACTCCCGCCATTCCTAAGGATTCTGCTGTTTTAAATTATTTTATAAAATATGGATTTACTTTAAAAAAGCGTTCAGAAGTGCTTGGCATTATCAGCCGCGGGATGTTTACCATCGCGGTTGCCGGAACACACGGTAAAACCACTACTTCTACTTTAATTGCCCACATATTAAGGCACAGTGGAGTCGATTGTACGGCCTTTTTAGGCGGAATATCTTCCAATTACAATACAAATGTATTATTTGGAGATAATAATGTACTTGTGGTGGAAGCCGATGAATACGACCGTTCTTTTCTCACATTGCATCCCGATATTGCGGTGGTTACTTCTATGGATGCTGATCATCTTGATATCTATGGCAGTGCAGAAATGGTTAAGGAGTCGTTCAGGATGTTTGTTTCCCAGTTAAAAGAAAACGGGAAGCTGCTCCGCAAAGAAGGACTTGAATTAGAAGGGGGGATTACCTATTCTGCAAGCGGCAGTGCAGATGCCTGTGCTGAAAATATACGGGTTGAGAACGGAAGTTTTCTGTTTGATTTCAGGAATAAGGAATTGGTGATAAAAGATATTGCTATGCCTTTGCCGGGCGTACATAATATTGAAAACGCGGTTGCCGCTATTCAGGCAGCGCTGTTATTATCTGTATCATCCGAAAAGATAAAAGCAGCGATTGAAGATTTTAAAGGTGTTAAACGAAGATTTGAGTACATTATCAGGAATGATCATACTGTTTATATAGATGATTATGCCCACCATCCGGAAGAGTTGAAGGCTTGCCTGTCGGCAGTTAAGAAACTTTATCCTGGCAGGAAATTGACTCTTATTTTTCAGCCGCATCTTTATTCGAGGACCAGGGATTTTGCAGGAGAATTTGCTGAAGTTTTAAGTATGGCCGATGAGCTGATTTTACTTGATATTTATCCTGCAAGGGAAGCCCCGATCCCGGGAATCAGTGCTGCTGTTATTTTTGATCATGTAAATGCCACTTTCAAAAAACAATGTGATAAGGATGATGCTTTGAAGTATATTAAAAGTACAGGCCCTTCATTACTGGTAACAGCAGGCGCCGGAGATATCGACACATTGGTAGAACCATTGAAATTCATTCTTGCCCATGCTTAAAAGGATAAATTGGAAAGCGGTTTTGTTTGTATTTACCTGGCTGGTATGCCTGGCAGGACTTGTTACGCTCATGAGTTTTATCGGCATGAAGGAAAGCGGCCTTAAATGTAAAGACATAAAGATTATTATACCCGGCACCAGCAGTTTTATTGACAGGGAAGAAGTAAACAGAATGATCCTTGGACATGTCGGTGCGCTTGTCGGAAAACCGTTGTATTCCATTAATATCCATCAGATTGAAAACTTGCTGAAGAAAAATCATTACATCCGTTTGGCAAACCTGTATACAGACATGGATGGAACTATCAATCTGAAAATTTCTCAGAGGGAGCCTGTTTTAAGAATTATGAATCTTACCAGTCAGGATTTTTATGTTGATATGGATGGATTTAAAATTCCTTCTTCTGCCATTTATACCCCGCGTGTGCCGGTGGCCAACGGGTATATTATGGAAGGCTTCTCGGGGAAGGTAGACACATTAAAAACAAGAATTGCCAAAGATCTCTATAAAACAGCTTTATATATAGAAAAAGACACTTTATGGAGTGAGCAGATAGAACAGATCTATGTCAATGAACAGAACGAGATTGAACTGATACCCCGCGTTGGAAATCACAGGATCTTACTTGGAACTGCAGATTCTCTTGAAGTGAGGCTCAATAACCTGAAGATCTTTTATAAAAGGGCAATACCCGTAGTAGGGTGGGATGCCTATAAAACTATTAACATTAAATACTCAAATCAGATAGTGTGCGAGAAAAATATAGTTGACAGCAATAAAGCAGCACCACCTCCGGTTTTAGCAGCATCTTCAGACTCTTTGGAAAATATTCAGAATAAATTAAAAAAATCAACACCTTAAGTTATGGAAAAAGGTACTTCTACATCAAAAAGCTCTCCTATCGTAGTAGGTTTGGATATAGGGACTACAAAAATTTGTGTGATAGTGGGCCGGCGGAGCGGGCACAGAAAGATTGAAATATTGGGTATTGGAAAGACGGAATCTGCGGGAGTTACCCGCGGCGTGGTATCCAATATCCAGAAAACCGTTCAGGGCATTCTCCAGGCCGTGGAAGAAGCGAGTTCTCAGTCGAACGTCGACGTCAAAATTGTTAATGTAGGGATAGCAGGCCAGCATATCAAGAGCCTTCAGCACCGCGGGATCTTTACCCGTAAAGATCTGCAGAACGAGATCCAGAGACGGGATATCGATAAGCTGATTGAGGATATGTATAAACTGGTGATGCCTCCGGGTGAGGAAATTATTCATGTACTTCCCCAGGAATTTACGGTAGATAATGAACCCGGAATAAAAGACCCGATCGGTATGGCAGGAGTACGCCTGGAAGCTAACTTCCATATCATCTCAGGTCATGTAAGTGCGGTTAAAAATATCCTGAAATGTGTAAGGAATGCCGGACTGGAAACCCAGGAATTAATTCTTGAACCCCTTGCTTCTTCTGAATCAGTATTAAGTGATGAGGAAAAAGAAGCCGGTGTGGTCCTGGTAGATATTGGTGGCGGAACTACAGATATTGCTATCTTCCATGAAGGAATTATCCGTCATACTGCTGTTATACCTTTTGGAGGTAACAGTGTAACCGAAGATATCAGGGAGGGATGTTCTGTAATGCGTAACCAGGCAGAGCTTCTTAAGACTCGTTTCGGGTCTGCGCTTGCCGACGAAAATAAAGAGAATGAAATTATTTGCGTTCCCGGATTAAGAGGACGCGAGCCTAAGGAGATCTCTGTGAAGAACCTTGCCTATGTAATCCAGGCCAGGATGGAAGAGATCATCGAACATGTATATTATGAGATTAAGGCATCAGGCTATGAAAAACGATTAATAGCCGGCATTGTAATAACCGGTGGGGGCGCCCAGTTAAAGCACCTTTCTCAATTAGTGGAATATGTAACAGGCCTTGATTGCCGTGTGGGTTATCCCAACGAACACCTTGCTAAGAACGAAGTGCTGCCAAAAAATATATACGACGATCTGAAAAGCCCCCTGTATGCTACCGGTATAGGTTTGCTTATTAAAGGTATTTGCAAAGCAGAAGAATTGGAAGAGATGATGAAACAGCCGGGAGTTTATGTAGAGAAGCAGCAACCCGAAAAAGCTAAAAAGGCCTTCGGTTTATTCGAAAAGCTTTTGCAAACAGGAGCGCGGTTTATTAAAGACGACATAAAAGATGAAGATTATATTAAATAAACTTTTCCACAACTGGGTAGTTTTCCACATTTTTAACAGTTGTGGATAACTTGTGTGGAAAATTATTTAATATTACAACAAGTAAACAGATATCAAAAACCAAATCTACTCGATTGATTAATAACGATATGCAGTTTGAAATGTTAAAAGAGAAAGCATCAATTATCAAAGTAATTGGTGTTGGTGGTGGCGGTGGGAATGCCGTAAATCATATGTACAGGCAGGGAATTACCGGTGTAGACTTCATTATCTGCAATACAGATGCGCAGGCATTGGAATTGAGCCCTATCCCTAATAAGGTGCAGTTAGGAGCCAGTCTTACCGAGGGAATGGGTGCGGGTTCTATACCGGAAGTAGGAAAAAATTCTGCTATCGAGAATATAGAAGATATAAAACGGATGCTGGGAAGTACTACCAAAATGTTGTTTATCACAGCAGGAATGGGTGGTGGTACAGGTACCGGTGCAAGTCCCATTATTGCCAAAGCAGCAAAAGAACTTGATATCCTTACTGTTGGTATTATTACTACTCCTTTTTCTTTCGAAGGAAAAAGGCGTAAGATGCAGGCCGAAGAGGGTCTCGAAGAATTTAAGAAATATGTCGATTCTTATCTTGTGATATCAAACGACAGACTCCGTGAGATCTTTGGAAACTTAACTCTCAGCGCCGCTTTTGCCCAGGCTGATAATATCTTAACAACAGCAGCTAAAGGGATCGCCGAAATTATCACTATTCCGGGCTATATAAACGTTGACTTTAAAGATGTCCGCACTGTAATGAATAATAGCGGTGTGGCTATAATGGGCAGCTATTCTGCCGAGGGCGAAAGCCGGGCACTCCGGGCTGTGGAAGGTGCTCTTGCTTCTCCGCTTCTTAAGGATAACGAAATTGAAGGTGCTCGATACATTCTCTTAAATATCAGTTCGGGGTCTAAAGAAGTTTCAATGGATGAGGTAACTGTTATTACCGATTATATCCAGGAAGAAGCCGGTCTGGCCGCTGATCTGATATGGGGAAACTGTATGGATGAATCTTTGGGCGATAAGCTCTCGGTTACCATTATTGCTACCGGCTTCCAGACAAAAGAAGAGCGCGACATAGAGAAAAGTAACCAGAAAAAAGTTTCCCTGCTTACACCCGAAAATGCTCCTATGGTAAAGCCCATAAATGTTTTTATGGAAGAAGCAGAGCCCGAAGAGAAAGATGAAGAAGTCGTGGAGGTTCCAAGGTTCTCTGCGCAGGTACAGGCTGATTTATTTGGCGGGCTTTTTTCAAAAAAGGCTGAAGATAAAAAAGCACCAGAATCCAAAGTGATCAGGCATACATTACAGGAAGAAGAGCCTTCCATGCCGGAACCGCCAGCTTTTGAGTTCGGTTTGAAAGTTGCAGAATCGGAATTTCAGTTTAACGAACCTGTTAAAGAAGAAACACCGGAGATGGCTGCTGATGCCCCCGAACCCCAGCCTGTTCAGCCGGTTGAGTATAATCCTGATGAAAATAAAACAGACGAGTCGATAGAAGAGCAATTACGTAAATCGCGCGAACGGATTCTCCGCTTAAAGGATTTGAGTATGAAACTGCGTTCTGCCAATGGCTTGCAGGAGCTTGAAAATGAGCCTGCTTATAAACGTAAACAAATGGCCCTGCAGCAGGTTCCGCATTCGTCCGAATCTCAGATCTCCCGTTTTACCCTCTCAAATGAGGAGGGGATCACCGAAATAAGGCCAAATAATTCATTTTTACACGATAATGTAGATTAAAAGCTACAAACACAAAAAGCCTTTGCGGATCTCGTAAAGGCTTTTTGTGTTTAAAGGGTATACTGAAATGTAATTGTTAAACATTGATTTCGATAAGCTGTTCATTATTAATAAACAGGCTTTTTAAAAATTGTTAACTTTGCACCTTTATTGCAGTAATAACTTAAATACTATAAAATTGGATTTATTCGATAAAATTTCAAAAAACATGGGGCCCCTGGGCCAGCACCAGAAGATGGCCCATGGCTACTTTGCCTTTCCAAAGCTCGAAGGAGAAATTGGCCCGCATATGAAGTTCCGCGGAAAGGACCATCTTGTTTGGAGCCTTAATAATTATCTGGGTTTGGCAAATCATCCTGAAGTGCGCGAAGCAGATGCAAAAGCTGCCGCCGAATTTGGCTTAGCTTATCCTATGGGTGCACGGATGATGTCGGGTAACTCTAATTATCATGAAATGCTGGAAAAAGATCTGGCTGAGTTTGTCGGCAAGGATGATGCTTTTCTGCTGAACTATGGCTACCAGGGGATGGTTTCTATTATAGATACATTGGTAGACAGAAATGATGTAATAGTATACGATGCAGAATCTCATGCCTGTATTATTGATGGTGTAAGACTGCACATGGGTAAACGTTTTGTTTACCAGCATAATGATATTGAAAGCTGCAGAAAACAACTGGAAAGGGCTACCAGGCTGGCAGAACAAACCGGGGGAGCTATTCTTGTGATAACTGAAGGTGTTTTTGGCATGTCGGGAGCCCAGGGAAAATTGAAGGAGATCATAGCATTGAAAGATGAATTTAAGTTTCGCCTTCTTATAGATGATGCTCATGGCTTTGGTACCATGGGTAAAACAGGAGCGGGTACCCACGAGGCCCAGGACTGTATTGACGGGGTAGATATCTACTTTGGTACATTTGCCAAATCAATGGCTGGTATCGGTGCGTTTGTAGCATAAACAGAGGAAATTGTAAATTACCTCCGTTATAATATGCGCTCGCAAACATTTGCCAAAGCACTGCCTATGCCTATGGTACTGGGACTTAAAAAACGGCTGGAGCTGCTTAAGACTAAACCTGAGCTCCGCGAAAATCTGTGGAAAATTGCTACTGCACTTCAGAATGGTTTACGCGACAGGGGCTTTGATCTCCGGTCAACCAATACCATGGTAACTCCTGTATTTCTTGAAGGCGAACTGAATGAAGCTACTGCAATAACAATGGATCTTCGCGAAAATTACGGGATCTTCTGCTCGATAGTGGTTTATCCTGTTATTCCAAAGGGACTTATGGAACTGCGCATCATTCCTACCGCCGCTCATACACTGGAAGATGTTCAGGTTACACTTGATGCTTTTTCGGAGGTTGCTGGAAAGCTGAAAAGTGGCTTTTATAAAGAGCAGAGCGCAGTTGCTGTATAAATTAATACTTAATTTTCATCAATAAAACTCTTCTTCAAAAGAAGAAGAGAGACCGGTCAGCTTGTTTTATATGCAGGTTCATATAAACTGCATATAAAACAAGCTGACCGTAGTTTAAAATGTTGATCACTGTAAACATCATTAGCTTAAAGCAAATAATGACTGTTGTGCAGTAATAATCTTCCGGTACCTGCCCGCCCCTGATTCCTGAATTTCCTTCCTGCAACAGTTTGATCAGAGTACTTTTGAATGAAGTCATCCGGTACAAATTGTTCTGAGGCATATTTTCAGAAATTATTCCGTAAATGAGCCTTTATAGATACATCACATGTTCCTGAAGAAAAAAGGCCATCCACTGCGTTGTAATGGCCTTTTCCCTTTGAAAAACAGATGCATTTTTTTTAATAAAAAATACCGTAACAAATCTTCTTCTTCTTTTTTATAAAAATATTTTTTTTTATAAAAAAAGCCATTACATTCGCTTAAAGCTTAATAAAAAAGTAAAACTAAACTAACATTACTATGGCAAATTATGAAAGATTTACCGGGCTGAAGGACCTGATTGCAGGACTGGATGCAGATGCAGACAAATTCTATAACAAAGGGAACAGCGCTGCAGGAACAAGGGTAAGAAAAGGTTTACAGGATGTGAAAAATCTTGCACAGGCTATCCGTTTAGAGATTCAGGAATCGAAAAACGCCGCGCCTGCGAAGAAATAATATTTCCTTACCAAAGAAACTCAGCCCCGGATGATTACTAAGATCCCCGGGGCTTTTTTTACTGAAGTTTTTTCAGCTCCAGTTTAATTTCGTCCCTTGTACTGTTACCGATACCTA
>JAATFW010000059.1 GCA_015654985.1 Sphingobacteriales bacterium
AAAGACAAAGTGCAGGTGCATGATGAAAGTGCAATACTCTTTCTTACCTTTGCGCCTGCACTTTGTAATTTTACATGAGAAAACACATACCAAATGCAATTACTTGCTTAAACTTGTTTAGCGGATGTGTTGGAATTGCTTACGCATTTAACAACAATCTGATTTATGCAGGGTATGCTATTATAATAGCAGCATTGTTTGATTTTGCAGATGGATTGATTGCCCGCGGGCTCGGCGTTTATTCGCCGCTGGGCAAAGAACTCGACTCTCTGGCAGATATTATAAGTTTCGGACTCTTACCCTCCGTTATTGTTTACCAACTGTTTCTTGCGGCTCCCCAGCTTGGCGAAATAAGTACTTATCTAAATTATTCAGCATTCCTGATTACGATCTTTTCGGCTCTCAGGCTTGCTAAGTTCAACATTGATGTACGACAATCAGAGCACTTTATCGGCCTTCCAACTCCGGCCAGTGCGTTGCTGATCGCTTCACTCCCGATGATTGTTTCAGAAGCAGGAGGCTTTTGGTCCGACTACATACGCAACCCGTATTTTCTTTTTATTTTCAGTCTGGGAATGGGATTTTTGCTGGTAATGGAAGTTCCCCTGATATCCCTGAAGTTTAAATCTCCGGGTTTGAATGAAAACCTTTTCCGTTACATTTTATTATTTGCCGCAGCTCTTTTGATCTTACTATTTAAATTTGCCGCCGTCCCGATTATTATTTTTATTTATATCGTTTTATCGGTCATTCAATTTACTTTTATAAAATGAGGTTCATTGCCAAATCGATGTAATTGCCCTTTAAAGAGTTCTGTATCTGCTTGCTGCGATGCAACAGAGACCACAGCTTCTCATTAGGCTGTAATGCATACGCGTTAATTATCATTACAGCAAAAATTATCCCTTCAGCAAATTCTGTTTTATATTTTCAAGGCTGGAGTAAAGGGAGTTACATGATTCCCGGAGATTATTGAACTTTTCTTCTATCTCCTCTAACCTTTCCAAAGTTCGCGCATTATGCTCTATTTCGGCCATTTGTTCCTTTGCCTCTGCTGCTCCCATAAAAGTCAGTGTGGGTTTGATCTTATGGGCTACATCTCCGGTAGTTTTCCAGTCTTTTTCATGTATGGCTTTAGCAAGCTGATCAAAGTAACCTGGAGTTTGTTCTACGAAAATATCGATCATATCAATGATAAATTCTGCATTACCATCGGCGATTTCATTCAAATAAGACATATCGATCTCAAAAGTAGTTTTGTTCATATCCTGTACCAAGCTAAGATTAACGGTCTTTTCTACGTACAGGTTATCAGAAAGTTCGGATAAAAGTTCCTTTATTTTTTTCCCGGATACCGGGTGGTACAGATCAGGCGCGATCTCTTCCAGCGGTGCCAGTGCGAAACGCCTGTGGTGCAGCAAAGGATGAGGGATTATCAGGTCAGGTTCATTAATCATATCATTATCATAAAAAAGGATATCAACGTCAAGCGTCCTTGATCCCCATTTTTCAACCCTCTTTCTGCCAAGCACCTTCTCGATAAGCAGTACCGCCGTTAAAAGTTCATATGGCGACAGAGCAGAAATTACACAAACAGCCTGATTAAGAAACTCGGGCTGCTCTGTATTTCCCCATGAAGCCGTTCTGTAAACCGAAGATTTTCGTTCTATCTTTCCTATTTCTGTTTCGATAAGCTGGCATCCCTGCTGTAAATACCATAGCCTGTCTCCTAAATTACTCCCCAGTAATAAATATATTCTATGCATAATCCGAAATAAGGCTGTAACGTTTCAAAGATATTGATATCTATTGTATACTTGCATATATTAATATTAGCTTTCGATGAAAGGATTTTTTAAAATTGTTTTTGCTTCAATGGTAGGATTTGTCCTGTCATTCCTGGTATTGTGTATTCTGGGCGTTATAATTATTGCGGGAATTGTTTCTTCAGCAGACAACAAGGATGTAAAAGTGTTGCCCAACTCCGTCCTGCATGTTGCCTTTAATACTCCGATAGTGGAAAGGACTTCTAAAAATCCGCTGGATGAGCTTAACCTTCCCAGCTTTAACAGCAGTAAGAATATGGGATTGAATGATATTCTTGCCGCTATTAAAAGAGCCAAAACAGACGATAATATCAAAGGAATCTATCTGGATATATCGGGTATTCAGGCAGGGATGGCAACCATTGAGGAGATTAGAAATGCCCTGATCGATTTTAAAAAATCAAAGAAGTTTATCCTTGCCTACAGCGAAGTATACACACAGGGAACTTATTACCTTGCTTCTGTTGCCGATAAGATCTACATCAATCCTGAGGGAATACTTGAATTTACCGGTTTTAGTTCACAGGTCGCATTTTTTAAGGGTACACTGGAAAAACTGGAGATCGAAGCCCAGGTAATAAAGGTAGGCACATACAAAAGCGCGGTCGAACCCTTTATTCTCGATAAAATGAGTGCCGCCAACAGGCAGCAGGTTACGTCCTTCCTGGGGTCTATGTATGACCATTTTCTTTCATCCGTTTCATCCGCACGGCATATACAAAAAGATTCTTTATTTGCCATTGCCAACCAGTTGAAGGTAGGGAACGCATTGGATGCCGTTACATATAAGCTTGCAGATGCAACGAAGTATAAAGATGAAGTGATTGCTGAACTGAAAACACGGACCGGGACAGATAAAAAGGATGATGTAAAATCCGTTTCACTTGCCTCCTACATTAAAAATAATGAACCGGGAAGCGGTGATATGAACAACAGGATAGCTATGATCTACGCTTCGGGTGAAATTACCGGGGGTGAAGGAGATGATGAGACGATAGGTTCTGAACGCATTTCACGTTCTATCAGGAAAGCCCGCACAGATGATAAAGTTAAAGCAGTGGTATTAAGAGTAAACTCTCCGGGAGGGAGTGCCCTTGCCTCCGACGTGATCTGGAGGGAAATAACGTTAACCCGAAAAGTTAAACCGGTTATTGTATCGATGGGTGATGTGGCCGCTTCGGGCGGTTACTATATTTCATGTGCTGCCGACTCCATTTTTGCCGAACCCAATACTATAACAGGTTCCATTGGTGTATTTGGAATCATCCCAAACATGCAGAAGTTCTTTAACAATAAACTCGGGATCACTTTCGATGGCGTTAAAACTGCTGAACATGCCGATCTCGGGACCGTTACCCGTCCTCTCACTGATGCAGAAAGGCTGATTATCCAGAAAGAAGTTAACCGCATTTACAATTCGTTTACAAAAAGGGTTGCTGACGGACGTAAAAAGACGCAGGAATATGTAAATGAAATCGGTCAGGGCCGTGTATGGAGCGGGTCAGAAGCATTAAAGAACGGGCTCGTTGACCGCCTGGGCAATATAGACGACGCTATCCGCTCAGCCGCAAAAATGGCAAAACTTAAAGACTACAAACTGGTATCTTATCCCATACAAAAGGATCCTCTGGAAGCAATTTTCAGCTCGGGAGAAGATAAACTAAAAGAACATTTTACAAAACTTCAACTGGGAGAACAATACCAGTATTACAAGCAACTCCAGGATGCCCTTCGCTTTACCGGCATTCAGGCAAGAATGCCGTATACGATTACAGTGAAATAAAGTAACGCGGGTGATGAATGACGGGTGGTGGATGTACCACCTGCACCAAACCCTGGAATCAGCAATTATTTATAAAAAGATTAACAGGTCAGGTTTGAAGAAAGAAAATTTGAAGATACTGGTTATCCGCTTCAGCTCTATCGGAGATATTATTTATACCACTCCTGTAATCCGCTGCATCAAACAGCAGGTACCCGGGGCAGAACTTCATTATCTTACTAAAAGTAGTTTCAGCTTTCTCCTGGACAATAACCCGTATATCGACCGGCTTATCCTGTTAAAGCCAGCGCTTGGCGAAACTATTAAAGAACTGCAGGAAGAGAAATACGACTATATTATCGACCTCCATAACACCCTGCGTTCTACGATAGTTAAATTTCGACTGGGAATAAGATCTTCAACTTATAAAAAAGAAAGGTTCAAAAAATGGCTGGCAATACGTTATAAGATCAACATGGTAAAACCGGTTCACCTGGTAGACCGTTATCTGAAAGCGGCAGCATTCCTGGGAGTTAAAAATGACAATTTACCTGTAGACTATTTCCTGCCGGTTGATTTTGAAATAAGCGAATTACTGCCTGAAAGCCACCGGCGGCGATATATCGTATTTATTATTGGCGCTACCCATTTTACGAAACGCATGCCTAATGAAAAGGTAATTGAGCTATGCGAAAAGCTGGATGAACCGCTAATATTGCTGGGGGGAAAAGATGTTTTAGAAAATGCCCTGATCATAAAAAATGCACTGGGTCCCCGGATTTTTAACGCCTGCGGAAAATTAAGTTTCAACGAATCAGTATTTCTTGTTAAAAATGCCTGGAGAGTGATTGGCTTTGATACCGGCTTAACACATATTGCGGAAGCCTTTAATAAACCAATCGTTTCGGTCTGGGGAAGTACAGTACCCGAATTACTAGGCGTGCAACCCTATCATGTGGACCGGGTTTATGAAGCCGGAGTTGAATTGCCATGCCGGCCCTGTTCAAAATTCGGAAGGGCACAATGCCCGCTCGGACATTTTAAATGTATGTATGATATTGACCCGGATAGAATTAAAGAATTTATATATACCTGAATTTTATTTTACGTTTAACACAATTCCATCAGTATCTTTATTCTCAATAAAGATTTTCTTATACTTGTACAGCCTGTTTTCAGGGCTATTTTTATATTTCAAATGAAAAAATTACTTCTCGTCCGTCATGCAAAATCCAACTGGGAAAATCGCGAACTAAAAGACTTCGACCGTCCCCTTAATAAAAGAGGGCATAAAAATGCACCTGAAATGGCTGGCAGATTGCTGAATAACGGAACCATCCCCCAGCTTTTGGTTACCAGTCCGGCTTTAAGAGCCATTACAACCGCAGAATATTTTGCTGACGTACTTGGCATTGAAAAATCAGCTATACTGAAAGAACCGGGAATCTATGAGGCATCTTCCGCTACCCTTTTAAATATTATTAATGAATTTTACAACCAGTATAATTTTATAGCTCTTTTCGGACATAACCCTGGTTTAACAAACCTCGCTATCAACCTCTGTAACAGCGATGTTTATAATATTCCAACCTGCGGAATGATCCTGATACACTTTCCTTTTGACGACTGGAATATGATCAGCTATTGGACCGGCGACCAAAAGATGTATGATTATCCGAAAAGCACGCTGGAATAGAGCTTGTTACACCAGCCTGTAGATCTTGCCCGGCAACGCTGCAATCACCCCCTGCATTTCCAGGCTTAAAAGGAGAACTGCAAGCTTGCTCTGCGGAAGACCAGCCTCCAGGGCAAGTTCATCAACAGAAACAGATCCTCTGACACTGAGGATCTCAGCAACTTTCTTTTCTTCTGCCGAAAGGTTAAGACTCAGGCTTAACTGTTTTTTTTCTTCCGGGATACTTTTAACTTCCCAGCCCATCAGGTATTCCACATCCCGGATTCCGGTAATCAGATGTGCCCGGTTAGTTTTTATGAGATAGTTGCATCCTGAAGAGAATTCATCATTCACCCTGCCGGGAAAAGCAAAGACATCCCTGTCGTACGAATTGGCAAGTTCTGCAGTAATCAGGGCACCTCCGTTCACTGCGGCTTCCACGATAATGGTTGCATCAGCCAAACCGGCAACAATGCGGTTCCTCTTGGGAAAATTTTCCCTGTCGGGATTAGTGCCAGAGGGAAACTCTGTAAGAAGACCTCCGTTATTCAACATTTTCTCAGCAAGCGGACGATGCTGCGCGGGGTAAATTCTGTCGAGCCCGTGACCTACCACTCCTACCGTTGGAATGCTATTCTTTACACTCTCCCTGTGTGCTATTCCATCAATACCATACGCCAGACCACTGATAATAAGAACATCATGCTGTTTCAGCGCTTCAACCAGTTGCTGAGTAAGCTCCTTGCCATAAGATGTTGCATTACGGGTACCGACAATGCTGATCACCCTTCTGCTGTTCAGATCAGCATTTCCTTTATAATACAGCAGCACGGGTGCATCGTAACAGTTTCTAAGCCGGGCAGGGTATTCTTCCGAAGTATAAAATAGGATTCTGATCTTATACTTATCAACAAAAGTCAGCTCCTTTTCTGCACGCAGCAAAACGTCTTTTGAGAGAATGCCCGTAGCGGTTTTATTGCCAACACCCGGTACAGCAGTAAGCCGGGAATGACCAGCTTTAAAAACAGCTTCAGCATCGCCGAAATATTCCAGAAGGTTGCGGGCTGTTACAGCACCGACACCCGGAATAAGGGTTAACGCTATTTCGTACAAAGAAGGCATAATTTTATTGAGCAGGGAAATATACTACATATTTTGTTTCAAAAAAATCTTCTGAAAAATAAGATGTTAAAGGGTATAGTTTTACAAGTCTTAACTTCGCCTCCAGGATCTCTTCCTGCAGGTCGCCGCCTTTCAGATATAAAACCCCGTTAGGCAATATATTGTTCGATTCCTTTTCAAACTTCCTCCTTACCCAGGGATAAAAATCACCCAGCCGGGTAACAGCCCTGGATACGATAAAATGAAATTTATCGTTGATCTGTTCAGCCCGTGCGTGGGTAGCCCTGAGGTTTTGCAGTCCGGCAGACAATGAGATTTCATCAACCACCTTAATTTTCTTCCCAATAGAATCTACCAGGTGAAACTGCGTCTGCGGGAAAAGAATAGCCAGGGGAATACCTGGAAAACCACCGCCCGTGCCCACGTCAAGGACTTTTTCTCCGGGCAAAAACTCCATTACCTTCGCAATTCCCAGAGAATGAAGAACATGCCTTAAATACAGGCTTTCTATGTCTTTTCTTGATATGACGTTAATCCTGGCATTCCAGAAGCTGTACAGCTCTTCAAGCTTTACAAACTGTTCTTTCTGCGTTTCACTGAGATCCGGAAAATAATGAAAAATGATATCAGAAGTCACCTGGTGAGTTTTTTTTCCTGCGGTTTAAAATATTTGCCATAAGATCACGGGCCCTGAATAACTGGGCTTTAACAGTGCCCAGAGGAAGATCAAGCTGCCGGGCTATCTCTTCGTAAGATAGTTCGTCGAAATACCGTAAAGTAATTAAGGTCCTATACCTTAACGGGAGCTTGTCTACAATCAGCTTTAGTACCTCACTTTGCTGCTTTTTAATGGATTTCTCTTCGGGATTTAAGGTGTCCGACTTAAGATCAAGCTGCCTGACTTCCCCCTCCTCATCTTCCATAGAATGAATGGAAACCATGCTGATCCTTTTCTTTCTGATAAAGTCGATACAATTATTCGTTGCTATTCTGAACAGCCATGTGCTGAAGGCAAAATCAGGTTTATATTTATCAATATTCTCAAAAGCCTTTCCAAAAGTTTCAATGGTGAGGTCCATTGCATCATCCTTGTTATTCACCATCTTCAGCGACATAAAATAAATGGAATCCTTATAACGCTGCATCAGATCGGCATAGGCTTTCTGATCGCCCTCTTTTGCACTCAAAACGAGGTAAAAGTCGTTTACTGCATTGGCCGAAAAACTTGGATTTACTTCCATTGAACTTTTTTCTTAAATGAAGAAATAATGCTTAGTGCGATGATAAAAAAATTATAACACAAATCCAACGCCGGAAGCCACCAGACAAGATCTTTATTGCTCAATTTTTTTAAAGCAGGATACCATATGAGCAGTTGGATAATATGCCGTATCAGATAAATACCTGAAAGTACCCACCACTGTGCCTTCAAAATTATTAATACCATCAGTAATAAATAAAACAATGCGCCCGAAACAGCCTGAACTGATAAGACACGTTTATCCCTTGCCCTGTATGCCCTTCCGGCCCCCATATGACGGATTTTCTGCTTCAGATAAGCAGCAAAACTTCTCTTGGGTTTTGTCCATACCTGGCTGTCGGGATCAATCTCAATAGCGGTATTTTCCGCCGTAGCATTTTGATTCACAAATAAATCATCGTCTCCCGAAGGAATATGCATATGGGAAGCAAATCCCTTATTCCTGAAAAACAGCGATTTAGTATAACATAAGTTACGGCCAACTCCCATATACGGATTCCCCGACAGAGAAAAAGACAAATAGTTTATCGCAGTATGAAAGGTTTCAAAGCGGATAAGTGCATTTAAAAAACCTTTTTCTTTTTCATAAGGTGAATATCCCAGAACGATTTCTGTTCTTTCTGAAAAATGCTGCTGCATCAGGTTAACCCAGTTTACAGAAGCGGGACGGCAGTCTGCATCTGTAAAAATAAGATATTCATTCGAAGCTGCCTTTATCCCCAGAGTTACCGCAAACTTTTTACCATGCTTAAAACGCTCATGTTCGTTTATAGTTACCACTTTCAGGTGCGGATATTGGCCGGAAAACCGGCGCAGAACAAGATCTGAATCATCAGCAGAGCAGTCGTTTACCACCACCACTTCATAAGAAGGATAATGCTGTTCGAGAAGCAGCGGCAGATTCCTCTTCAGGTTTTTCTCCTCATTCCGTGCACATACTATAACAGAAACAGGATGTGTAATGGCATTTTCTTCAGATGCAGGTGCTTTTTTGAAAGACCTGAGCCTGCTATGTACTACCAGAATATAATATAACTGAATAATAAAGGATCCCTGAAACAGTATAAAAACAGTTAAATATAGATAATCAGCCAACGTATTTATAGATTTTAGACGCACAAAGGTACATTGTAAAAGGTGAAAGCTGAAAGGGAAAAGCAGAAAGGTGAAAGGGAAAAGGTGAAAGCTGAAAGGGAAAAGGTGAATCTGAAAGCTGAAAGGGAAAAGCTGAAAGAGACTGATATACGTGTTATACTAAGCGTAAAGCCGGAAGCTTTCAGCTTTGGACTTTCACCTTTCACCTTACCAATGGCGTAAACCCGGAAGCTTTCAGCTTTGGACTTTCAGCTTTCACCTTAATACAATTCAAATTCAGTACCTTTGCCAGTCAGAATGAAGTTCAGATTAGAAGTAACAGATAAGCTTTCCAAAGCGAGGGCCGGCGAGATAAATACAGATCACGGGGTTATTAAAACCCCTATTTTTATGCCGGTAGGTACTGCCGGCTCTGTTAAAGCTGTTCACCAGAGAGAACTAAAAGAAGATATAAAAGCGCAGATCATTCTCGGAAATACTTACCATTTATACCTGAGGCCCGGATTAGATACCCTTGAACAAGCCGGAGGACTGCATAAGTTTAACGGATGGGATCGTCCGATCCTTACCGACAGCGGAGGGTATCAGGTCTATTCGCTGACAGATGTGCGAAAGATAAAAGAAGAAGGCGTTACATTCCGCTCTCATATCGATGGTTCAAAGCATTTATTTACCCCTGAAGTGGTTATGGATATTCAGCGAATAATTGGTGCTGATATTATTATGGCTTTTGATGAATGTACTCCCTATCCCTGCGAATATAATTATGCACGCAAATCCCTTGACATGACCCACCGTTGGTTAAAGAGATGCTGCGACCGTTTTGATACTACGGAACCCAAATACGGCTATTCGCAAACTCTCTTTCCTATTGTACAGGGATCAGTATACAAAGACCTCCGGGTAAAATCAGCAGAAACAATCGCCTCTTTTGAGCGGGAGGGAAATGCCATCGGCGGCCTTTCAGTAGGAGAACCGGCTGAAGAAATGTATGCGATGACCGAACTTGTCTGTGATATTTTGCCTAAGGATCGCCCGCGGTATCTTATGGGCGTTGGCACTCCTGTAAATATTCTCGAAAACATAGCTTTGGGTGTGGATATGTTTGATTGTGTAATGCCTACACGTAACGGCCGTAACGGCATGCTCTTTACCGGCAACGGCATTATTAATATCAGGAACGAAAAATGGAAGAACGACTTCTCTCCTGTCGATCCCGAAAGCGCCCTTTTTGCTGACGCTGGCTATACTAAAGCTTATTTACGGCACCTGATCACTTCAAAAGAAATACTCGGCGCCCAGATTGCAACTCTCCATAACCTGCATTTCTATCTATGGCTTGTTACTGAGGCCCGGGAGAAAATTATTTCGGGGGAGTTTTACGAATGGAAAAATAAAATGGTAAAACAGCTTTCTCAACGTTTATAAAAAGATGCTTAACAGATATATCAAAATAATAGACTGGTATATAATCAAAAAATACCTGGGTACCTTTTTGTTCACCTGTGCTATCTTTACAGTGGTTTGCGTAGTTTTCGACGTATCTGAAAAACTGGATGATTTCCTTAAGAACTCCGCCCCACTTCCAAAGATCCTTTTTGAATATTATGCCGGGTTTATTCCTTTTTACCTGAACTTTCTCTGCCCGCTGATCAATTTCATTGCCGTGATATTTTTTACCGCAAAGATGGCCGATCAGACAGAAATTGTTCCGATATTAAGCGGAGGTGTGAGCTTTAAAAGGTTCCTATGGCCCTATTTCATCTCTTCATTCATCATCTTCGTGGTAAGTTTAGTCGCCAATCTTTATGTCATTCCGCACACCAATAAGTTGATGATCGGTTTTGAGAATGTTTATATTAAGCCTGTTTCTAATAATTCAAAAACAGAAACGCATATGCAGATCGACAGGAATACTTACGTATATATCAAGAACTTCGATAACACCCAGAAAGTAGGGTTTAATTTTACTCTGGAAAAATTTAACGGCGATAAGCTTGTAGAACGGCTTATGGCCGACCGTATTGCCTGGGACTCTGTGAAAAAAAAATGGAGCATCGAAAACTATACGGTAAGGGAAGTTAACGGACTGAAAGAGAAAATGACCAACGGAGTTAAAAAAGACACTACGCTGGATATGCGTCCGGTCGACTTCCAGGTTTATGATAATATTTATACTGCCATGAGTATGGATGAACTGAACTCACGTATCAGCAAAGAAAAGATACGCGGAACGGGTGTTATGCAGTTACTTGAACTTGAAAAATACAAACGATATGTATATCCCCTGTCAGCTTTCATTCTAACCCTCATGGGAGTATCACTGTCTTCACGTAAAGTACGCGGCGGAGTTGGACTGCCACTGGGTATCGGAATCTTCCTGAGCTTCACCTATATTCTTTTTATACAATTCTCGACCATGTTTTCACTAAAGGGAGGTTTACCACCCCTGATCGCTGTTTTTATTCCTAATATCGTGTTTGGTGCGCTTGGAATTTACCTGCTGGTAAAAGCCCCGAAATAATTATGCCAAAAGTTAATTTATTGAACCGCAACCTGCTGGTAATGCATGCTACTGTAGTAATATGGGGCTTTACCGGTATTCTTGGCAACCTGATCTCCATATCAGCAACCCACCTGGTATGGTACAGGGTACTCATTGCCTTTATTACTCTTTTTATTTATTTCCGGATCACTAAAACCGACCTGAAAATAAGCAGAAACGTCTTTTTTAAGCTCTTCTTTACCGGGGCAATTGTAGGATGTCACTGGATCCTTTTTTTCCAGTCGATCAAGTCTTCAACCGTTTCTGTCGCTCTCGTTTGCCTCTCTTCTGTTACACTTTTTACTGCCATTTTAGAGCCTCTTATCAACAGGAAAAAGATCTCCAAACTCGAAATATTTATAGGATGCCTTATCATTTCCGGGATATTTATGATCTTCAAATTTGAGTCGCGTTATACCCTTGGCATCAGTCTCGGACTAGCCTGTGCCTTCTGTGCAAGCCTGTTCTCGATCATCAATTCAAAGCAGGTGCAGAACCGTCCGGCGCCTGTAATAAGCTTCTATGAACTGGGAGGCGCATGGGTCTGGATTTCGGTTTATATGCTCCTTACGTCAGGGTTTAATCATACAATGAAACCGGCCGTTTCAGACATCATTTTTCTCATGATCCTTGGCACCGTCTGTACCTCTTTAGCCTATGTTGCAGGGGTGTCTGTTATGCGGGAATTATCTGCCTTCAGAGTTGCTCTTATCACCAATCTTGAGCCCGTGTACGGCATCATTCTTGCCTTCATTTTCTTCGGTAAAAAAGAGCATATGACCATCGGATTTTATGCCGGAAGCGTTATCATCCTTTCTGCCATTTTTGTCTATCCTTATATAAGAAACAAAATAGAAAAGCGTCAGCTACGCAAGCAGGTACCCCTGGGGTAGGGGAGGAGTTCTGAGACACTAAGTACTGCTAATCTGGTTTTAGGAACTATCACTTTAACAGAAGCCGCGTACATGCCCGGTTCCGTTCTGTTTGAAGAATTAACGACCTTTTTTACCGCCTGTTTGCCTCATACCCGGAGGCAAGGCTCACCGCAATATACTACCCCTGGTTATGGCGTTGATAAGGTCAAAAAGGCAGCAAGCATCAGATACCCTGTCTCACGTCTTATGTTTGTATAAACTCGCTGAAACATCTCTCACCCCGTTCCTTTGCCGGCACAGTTTCGCATTCCGGAAACAGATAACCAGCTATATTAATCCCGGAGAGAGAGGGAGGCCCGGATGCTGAACGAGCAAAATATTTCCCGTTAAAAATACTTTATATCATTCAGGGCACACCCGGAATGAATACTGAAGCACAGTTTCCAGGCAGCTTCTGACCGCCGCTTTTTTACAGGGATAAATAATCATTTACAGATATAGCAGATGAAATTTTCAAAACATGCCTTTTTATGCATAAAAAGTAGTAATTTAAGGCTTATAAATAAAACAGCAACATTAAATATAATATTATATCATTCTGTTATTCAATGAATTTATTTCATAATACTAAATTTAAAATTCATATGAAAAAATCAAAATACACTGTATTTGACTAAAATATTTAGCAAATGAATAAATACCTTCATATAATAACATATATAGAATTAAAAATCAAAATAATACTTTTTATAACTTTAAGTTTTAATTCATCTATTATAGGGCAGGTTTATAATTCAGACCAGAATCCGCCTTCTCTTAAATGGCGGCAGATTGATACAGAAAGCTTCCAGGTAATTTACCCCTCCGGCTTTGAAACAGAAGCTCAGCGGATGGCTTCAGTACTTCAATCAGTCATCCCCCGCGAGGGGTATTCTCTTCGCCGGAAGCCCCGGAAAGTCTCTGTCATACTTCAGAACCAGGGGACCAGTTCTAACGGGTTTGTACAGCTTGGGCCACGCCGTTCGGAATTTTACACTACTCCCTCTCAGAGCTTCGATTACCAGGACTGGCTCAACAGTCTTGCGGTTCATGAAATGCGGCACGTGGTCCAGTTTGACAAACTGACAGGAAATCTCCGCGCTCCCTTTTTCGAGAAACTTGCGCTTGCAGTGTTTGGCATTACTCTTCCTCCATGGTTCTACGAAGGGGATGCTGTAGATATGGAGACCGCCCTTACCGATGCCGGCCGCGGCCGCATACCTGAATGGGTGATCGCATTACGGTCAAATACACTAAGCGGAAAAAAATACAGTTACTCAAAAGACTTTTTCAGCTCTTATCGTGACTTTACTCCCGGGTACTACCAGCTTGGTTTTTTTATGAACAGTAAACTCCGGAGAGACTTTGGAACCGGCATTACCGACAGCATCCTGAGCCGCATTTCACGCAACCCTCTCCGCCCCTACAGCTTCAGCAATGCGGTAAAAAAATACACAGGTATGAGCACCCGGCAACTGCATGATTCGACACTGTCTGAGCTTGAAAATTTATGGCAGAAACAACTGGCAGAAGTAAGCCCTTCTGAGTATCCTTTACTCAACAAAAGGAAGGACGATACACCCGAAAATCTTATGCTGCCGGTTGCCCTTCCTGGCAGGAAAATCCTGGCCCTGAAACAGAGTAAGGCAACCACTCCTGCCATCATCGAAATAGATTCCTCAGGCCGCAAAAAAAAGATCCTGAACATCGGCTCACAGGAAAATCCATGGTTCAGCTATGCCTCCGGAAAAATTGTATGGGATGAATTCCGTTACGATCCCCGCTTTCATCAGCGCTCCTATAACGTCGTCAATATTTATAATATCCGCACCCGGAAGGCAAGGCAGCTTACGCACCGCAGCCGCCTGTTCGCCCCTTCCCTTTCTCCCGGCGGCAAAACCATTATTGCCGTAGATATTTCTTACTCCAACCAGATCTCCCTGCTCATGCTCGATGCCCGCACAGGCAGGGAGATCAGGCGGTATAAGAGCCCGGAAAATTATATGCTTCAGATGCCTTCGTTCAATGCCGCCGGCAACAAGGTGGTGGTAGTGGCTATTGCGACTACCGGCAAATCACTCTATGAATTAGACATAGACAGCGGAGAATTTAACCAGCTCATCCCCTTTCAGCTCCAGGAGATCCTTCGGCCGGTATACGCAAACGATCAGGTCCTCTTTAAGGCACATTTTAACGGGATCGACAATATTTACAGGTTCAATCCCGGCAGCAAAGAGATCTATCAGCTTAGTTCAGCCAGGTTTGGCGCTTTTAATCCCTCCTACGACACGATCTCCCGCCGGATAGTAATGAATACCTATTCGTGGCGCGGATACGACATAGCGGCTTTAAATTATCCCGGCAGAGAAGAAAAGAACATCAGCACACTGCACAATACATTTGTAAATTACGCAGAGCCGCTGCATAAACAGGAAGGCGGCAATAATGTATTCGACAGTATCCCTCTCCGCACCCTTCCGGTAAAGCCCTACCATGAACTGAGCAATCTTTTTTACTTTCACAGCATCGTCCCTGTTGGCGAAGACAACGAGTTCTTCAACGACTACAATTTCGGACTGGAATTCCAATCGGATAATAAGCTGAATACCCTGAGCTTTTATACCCGTTACCAATTTAATAATGCACTCCGGAAAAGCGAATACCTTGCCGGCTTTGTCTATAAGCGTTACTTTCCCATTTTCAGTATTGATTATATTAACCGGCCCAGGCTGATCTATCGCCGCACGGTGATAAACGGACAAACAGTTTTAAGTCCGGTTACCTGGCGCGAAAATGAAACAACTGCCGAAGTTACCCTCCCTTTCACCCTTAACCGTTTCAACAAAACCTATAATTTCGGTGTGAAAGCAGGAACGGGCTATACCAACCGGTACGACATCGAAAATGGAGTACCCTCTCTTCTGAATACTCTCAGCTTCCCCATGCTTTACCAGGTTTACGCTTCAGCAAACAGCCGGCGTTCTTCCCGCGACCTGGCACCTAAATGGGGACAAAACATTACTCTTACCTACCGGAACTATCCTTTTGAAAACAGGGTAGAAGGAGAACTTTTTACGTTTCGCAGCACTTTTTATTTTCCTGGCATCGCCAGGAATCATTCTTTCCAGGCCTCGTTCAATTACCAGGAGAGCAGCGGAAACTATATCAACACCGTCGATATCCCCCGGGTGAGCGGATACAGCAACCTCAAACCGGTTGGAAATACCACCAATACACTCCTTCTTGACTACAGGATGCCTTTGTTTTACCCCGACTGGGAAGCAGGCCCGCTTGCCTTCATCAAACGCTTTAAAGGCGGTTTCTTTGCCGACTTCGAGAACATCAGAAAAGGGAACAGCTTTTCCCCCCGCTCCTACGGAGCCGAACTGCGGGCCGACATGAACCTGCTGCGCTTTTACCTTCCGAATTTCGATCTCGGCGGAAAAATTATATTTTTAAATGAAAAACCGCGGCAAAATCCGATATTCGAATTTATGGGAACTTATAGCTTTTAACCTCATGAGTGGAAAAACCATTTTTATTATCGTAATTACGATCCTGGTAACCGTCATACTGATGAATAATACTGACGAAATTGATTTCTGGATCTTCGGAGTTGCCCGCATCCCCAAACTTGCTATCCTTGGCGCCATGTTTGTAACAGGCTTTGTTCTCGGATTCCTGGCCGGCCGTCCGCGGAAAAATAATATTACTGTCCACGAGCATCCCTCCGCTCCTGCTGATTTTGAACCCGAAGATAACCGGTCAAAGCTGAGCGACGAAGACAGGGATTATATCAACTGAGAGCAGAAGGATAATCTAAAACCTCATTTTCAGATATATACAGTTAGCTGGCATAAAGCGTATACCTTATTCGTACCAGGTTCGCTCCCTTTTTGCCTGCTGTTCACTATCCCGGTGAGTAAAAAGCAAAACAACCAATAAAAACGATATAACAAAGAATATCTTCCAAGCGAACAAGGTACGAACTTGGTACGAACAAGGTACGAACAAGGTATATGGTATTTTTTTGCAAAAATCAGCATGTCTCACCTTGCGGGATCTGTAAATACGCGTCATACCTGGGGCCACCTTTAGCTTGCTTGTGTAGTAATTCCCGGGCTTATGAAAAGGGATGATTTTAAAACCGCCTCTGAATTCACCCTGACAACAATGCCTTTTATAATTTTACCGTTAATTTTAAACCTCTGTACCCGCAAAAGTATTACCTTTGAACCGCTTTTGGTTCCCGCCCTTTAAAGGCAGGATTAAAAGGGAATCCGGTGTAAATCCGGAACTGTCCCGCAGCTGTAAGCTCCGTTAACCTACGCCATTCTCAAAGTCACTGCCGCTGAAACGGTGGGAAGACAGGCCGGAAAGGGGAGCATAGTCAGAAGACCTGCCAGAGCACGATAGATTTCATAGCTTTCGGGGATTGAAGCTGGAATGAAAATACCATCTGTGTATTTCCATTGCTTATACTTCGTTTTCTGCCGGCTTTAAGTAACACAACGTTATGTTAAAGATCAAAATGACTTATTACGATTTTATAAAACCACAGATTCCGGGTTTTATAAAAAGCTTTCAGGCGGTTTATGCCTATAACGTATTACGCATACTTTACAACCCGCAACTCATAACCAACCCATAACCCATAACTCATAATTCATAACTTATAACTCAACTCATAACTCATAACTCATAACTCATAACTCATAACTCCCAACGTGAAACTCTGGCAACGGTTTTTAAATAATGGTTTAAAGAACATCCTGTACCCGGCTCTCCTGGCGGGAAGTACTGTTGTACCATTTAATCTCCGCGCCCAAAATCATTCCCATACTTTAAAAAAGTCATTTTCCGGCAGCGACACCCTAAAGGAAGTGCAGGTTAAAGGGTTGAAACCCTCCCTGCGAAACGCTTCTGTAACGCCGGTCCAGGTATTAAAGGGAAGCCAGCTTGAGAAACTTAACAATTTATCTGTAGCAGATGCCATCCGATATTTCACCGGCGTACAGTTAAAAGATTACGGAGGCATCGGAGGATTAAAGACAATTAACGTAAGAAGCATGGGCAGTAACCAAACCGCCGTATTTTATGACGGGGTGCAGCTTGGAAATGCACAAAACGGGCAGGTTGACTTAGGAAAGTTCTCTCTTGACAATATAGAGGAGATCGATCTTTACAACGCCCAGAAAAGCAATATTTTTCAACCTGCAAGAGGCTTTGCCGCGGCAAGTGCCCTTTACATCCAGTCGAAAGTCCCGGTATTTAACCCGGGTGAACGCGACAACTTAAAAGCGTCTTTTAAAACCGGCTCGTTTGGCCAGATCAACCCTTCTGTGCTCTGGCAGCATGAATTGGGCAAAAACACATACAGCACCTTCAGTTCCGAATGGCAGAAAGCAAATGGCCGTTACAGGTTCAGGTACACCAATTCGGTATACGACACTACAGCCACCAGGCAAAATGGCGACATCAATGCCTTCAGGGCAGAAGGAGCCCTTTTCGGCACTCTTGCCGACAGCAGCAAGTGGTCGGTCAGGATCTATCAGTATCTTTCCGGAAGGGGCCTTCCCCGTGCCATTGTAAGTAACAATTTTGAATCGGCCGACCGGCAGTCTGACCGCAATACTTTTATACAGGCTGGCTGGCAAA
>JAATFW010000066.1 GCA_015654985.1 Sphingobacteriales bacterium
GCTGAAACTGAACAATGGTAAAATTGGGAAGAAAAAATAAAACAGGAAGAAGAAAATGCAATTTATAATCAGTATAAAATACAGAGGATGAAATGATTAGAGCTAAAGGGAGCAGGGAAGAATGGCAGCCTGATCTTACCCGGTACTTATAGGTTGCAGCACAGAAGCAGCATAGAAGCCACAATAAGTCCACCTTTTTGATGAAAAGGTGGACTTATTGTGGCTTCTATGACGGGTCTGCGAAGGTTAACAGGAGCAAGGGATGAAATCCGGGCAGGAAAGAGTTGAGCAGATGGTGCGCGATGGAGGCCGCAGGATATCGGTAAGATCCGGTCAGGGCCGGGGGTGAGCCTGGAACTTACCCGTATATCATTTTAAGAAAAAAGAGGTACTGTTTCTTCCGGAGAAATAACAATCCTTTACACTCAAATTTCGTAGTCTATCCTCACATGATAGATACTCATCAGCATATTTTTAAATATAGTCCGGATGTTGGCAATGTCCTTCAATGTAATATTACTGTTATTAAGCTGTCCCTGTTCAAGTTTATAGTCGATGATCCGGTCGACAAGGCTGTTAATGCTTTTCACATCAGGTTCTTTCAGGCTTCTTGATGCCGCCTCCACCGAATCGGCCAGCATAAGCACGCCTGTTTCTTTAGAAAAGGGTATCGGGCCGGGATAACGGAAAATATTTTCGTCAACAAATTTTTCGGGAAAGTTTTTCAGGAACGACTGATAAAAATAGTCCATCCGGGTATTGCCATGATGGGTACGGATAAAGTCGATCACCATTTCGGGAAGGTGGTTGCGCCGCGCCAGCTCCACCCCTTTATTTACATGCCTGATAATGATCTGGGCGCTGGCTTCATACGAAAGACTATCATGGGGGTTCTGACCTTTATTCTGGTTCTCAATAAAATATTGAGGGTTTTCCATTTTACCGATATCGTGATACAGAGCTCCGGCCCTCACCAATAAAGCATTCCCGCCTACATTGAAGATAGCAGCTTCAGCCAGGTTAGCTACCTGCAGGGAGTGCTGGAACGTACCCGGAGCTTTATATGAAAGCTCGCGCAGCAATTTTGAATTGGTATTGGTTATTTCCATCAGGGTGACCTCTGAAGTAAGACCAAATACACGTTCGAAAGCATAAATAAGGGGATATGCCAGCAGCGATAACAATACGCTGAACACAAAAGGAACGAAGTTTACCCAGTCCAGATCCTCTACTGATCCGTTATTTCTGATCAGGGAGATCCCGAGATATGCAATAAAATAATTGCCGAGAATGAGAAAAGCAGAAGTCAGGAACTGCTCACGCTTAATCAGATTCTTTATGCTGTAAATGGCTACCATACCCGAAGTAACCTGAAGAAAGGCAAATTCAAAGCTGTTCGGCACAAAGAACCCGGCAATCAGAACCACCAGCAAATGAATATTCAGGGCGAGCCGCGTATCGAACAGCACTCTTATGATAATTGGAACAATACAATACGGTATGTAATAAAGGTTCGGTATTTTAAGACTGATAGCCCAGGATAAGGATACCAGCATAATCGTTATTACCACCAGGATAAGCGAGATTTTACGGTTATCCTCAAAAATGTCTTTTCTGAACAGGCGGAGGAAGATCATCAGCAGGGTTACCACCAATCCTCCGAGCAGCAGTTGCCCGAAAAAGATCGCTTTCCGGTTTCCGCCATACCTGCTGTCCTGCTCATAAGTGTTTTTTAGAGATTCCAGCTTTTGATAGATTTCGGCGGTAATGATGGCGCCGTTCGCAACTATGAGTTCCCCTTTCTGTACCATTCCCCGGGTTGGCGACAGATTTTTCAGCGCCTCCGTCTCTACTTTGGCCGACAAACGTTCGTCGAAAATATAGTTCTGCTGGATATGATCATTAATAATTGTTGTAAGCCAGGGTTTATTATCGATAGCTTTCAGGCCGCCAACCCGTTCTTCAACATATTTGGCAGCGGATTCAGGAGTAAAAACACCGGCTGTATTGAGTTGCCTGGCTACGTTATTGGTAAGAAGGGTAAAGGTATAGTTAGGGTTTGAACGCTGATATTTTTTATTAAAGGCCATTACGCCCCTCTGATAAACATCGTCCAGGATCTTTGCGCCTGCCTGCCGGTAAGTGTTTTTCTGATCGTCGTCTATGCCGGCACTTTCCCATTTAACTTCGAAATCGGCAATAAAAGCCTGGTGTTCATCATCAGCTATAGAGGTACTGTTCTGGTAAACCGGGAAGATTGATTTATATATATCTTCTTTATCGCTTTCTGTTTCTTCAAAGGTTTTTTCTATTGCAAAACTATATGGAGAAACGAGGTCTTTATTCATCCACACCTTCCCCTTCTCGTATTCATATTTAAAACGGGCGTGCTTAGGCAGGGAAAGGGTTACCACCAAAACACACAGTCCCATCATAATATATTTCGCGATAGCGGAATACCGGTGGTATAAAATGAGATGATAATTTTTCTTAAGTTTCGCCACGATTTTCTGTTATGTCATCAAAAATAAGAAAATATGCGGGGATTAAGGGATTTTGGGTTGAAGGTTGTGGGTTGTGGGTTGTGGGTTGCGGGTTGCGGGTTGCGGGTTGAAGGTTTCCAGCGGTTTTAAAAAATTGATTTATAAATACAACACATTTTTTTATTGCTGATAACCATTAAGTTGGGGGATATATTGTACAGTTTGAAAATTATGATTGGGCAGTAAAGAATGGGTTGAGAGATAAATTGAGGTGAAAGTGGTGGATAGCGGAATATAGTTAAGCAAAGAGTTGGGATCGGCTGCGCGTTGAAGGAGGGTGAAGGCCGATACTTAACAGGAGAAAGCGGACGTTAGGTAACGCTAGATATTACTGTGTGGGTAACAATAGGAGTATGCGGGTAATAAGAGTATTAACAAGGGGATACATGAAAGAGTTCTCCCACTGTAACAATAGGAGTATGCGGGTAATAAGAGGAGTATGCGGGTAATAAGAGGATGGGATATTGGTGTTTTGGATAAATAAATTTATACTTGTGTGGTTTTTGAGATGGGAAAAAGCTTTTATCTGATTTTTTTGATTTTGCTGATAAACGGACAGGCCAGGGCACAGCACTCAGCTCAACCTGCTTCAGACCACACTTTTCTGAAATATCAGGATAGTCTGAAGCGGCTGGGGTACCAGATGGTAAATAATCCCAGCGAACCGGAGCGTTATAATGCTAATTATACGATGATCAGGACGCTTGTGAGTGCACTGAAGCTTAATAATTCGTTTAGTTTCGGATTTGATTCATTAAAAACTATTTCTATTCAGACTTCCCCCGACCGTCGCTTCCGCATTTTTTCATGGCATGTGCTGAACAACGATGGAAGTTACCGGTATTATGGAACTATCCAGATGAACGGCGGAGGCGGAAAGCTTCAAATGTTTCCGATGGTTGATCATACCGCGGAGATTACGAAACCCCAGGATAGCCTCCTGAGCAGCACTCATTGGTATGGTGCGCAGTATTACAGGATCATTCCGGTTACTTACAATGTCAGGGTTCCTTATTATATTCTGCTTGGATGGAAAGGGAATACTGTAAAATCAACAAAAAAAGTGATTGACGTGCTGTATTTTAAAGACAACAAAGCATATTTTGGAATGCCTGTTTTTGATGGTGATACGGCATATTCGGGTAAACACCGGATTGTTTTCGAATATGCCCGGCAGGTTTCTATGATGCTGAATTACCTTCCGAAAGAGGAGATGATCGTTTTCGACCATCTCGTATCATCTGTTCAGGGAACGACGGGAAAACAGGACTTTTACGGGCCTGACCTCTCCTACGATGGCTTTAAGCTTGACAGGGGCCGCTGGAAATTCAGGAGTGCCATTGAATTGAAAAATTCACCTTCTGAAACCGACAATTTATACATTGATCCGAAAAAGACGCAGAAGGAGATTATTGATAAAGTGAAGGGAGGAAGATAAATTTTAAAACTAAATCCTCATATTTGGCTCTCCCAACGCGATAACAGTGGTTTTTAAATTAAATTACCCTTATTTATGATTCTTCGTTTCAATTTCATGAAGAAATTTTTGCTTTTATTTCTTATTCCTGGCAGTGCTTTCGCTCAGGGTCACAAACAAATTACATTAGATGACCTTTTTAAAAAAGGGACCTTTACTCAGGAAACGGTTGACGGGCTTAACTCCATGAATGATGGTAAAAGCTACGCCTCCATCGAATCCGACCAGCAATCGGGAAAGAGCTTCGTTGCAAAAAACAACTTCAGCGATGGCAAAATCGCTTCCGTGCTGTATTACAGCACCGACCTGGTGTATGGGAATGAATCGCTCCCTTTAAGTACAGATTTTAACAGCGATGAAACGAAGGTGCTGATCGCTGATAAAGAGGAATCTATTTACAGACATTCTACGAGAGCTGATTATTTTGTCTACGACCTTAAATCAAAGAAGGTTACGCGGGTTTCTGATAAAGGAAAGCAGTCGTTCGACAGCTTTTCTCCTGATGGCAGCAAAATAGCTTTTGTACGGAGCAATAATCTTTTTATTAAGGACCTGGTTACAGGTCAGGAGAAGCAGATCACCGAAGACGGAAAGCTCAACAAAATTATTAACGGGCAAAGCGACTGGGTGTACGAAGAGGAGTTCAGCTTTGCACAGGCATTTTTCTGGAGTCCCGACAGTAAAAAGATAGCTTATTATAAATTTGATGAGAGCGAAGTGCCCGAATATTCGATGACCGTTTATGATAAACTTTATCCCACAGAATACCGGTACAAATATCCTAAAGCAGGAGAAAAAAATTCAACGGTAAGCATTCATATCTATAACCTGGATGCCGGTACCACGTCGACGGTAGATGTGGGGACGGAGAAAGACCAGTACATCCCGAGGGTAAAATGGACTGCCAGTGCAAATGCCTTATGTGTGCTGAGGATGAACCGCCATCAGAACAAACTGGACTATCTTTTGGCTGATGCGTCTACGGGTGCGTCTAAACTGATCTTAACCGAGCAGGATAACTATTATATCGACATTGAAAAAGAACAACTTACCTTCCTTAAAAACGGGAAACAGTTTATTAATGTAAGCGAGCGCGACGGATACAATCATATTTACCTGTACGATCTCTCGGGAAAGATCATTAAGCAATTAACAAAAGGAAGGTGGGAGGTAACAGAAGTTTACGGTATTGATGAGAAAAATAAAACGGTCTTTTATCAGTCGGCCGAGCAGTCGCCCCTGCAGCGGGATGTTTATTCGGTAAGCCTTAACGGGCAGGGCAAAAAGCGGCTGAGCATGGAAAAGGGAACCAATACTGCCACGTTCAGCAGCGATTTCAGTTACTATATCCTGAATCATTCTACAGCAAACACTCCTTCCTATATCACACTGAACGACCGTTCCGGAAAAATGATCAGGGTACTTGAGAGCAATGAGGCATTAAGGAGGACCCTTGAACAATACCAGCTCAGCCCTATTGAGTTCTTCAGTTTTAATACATCTGAAGGGACTGAATTAAACGGGTATATGATCAAACCCGACGGGTTCGACCCTGCAAAAAAATATCCGGTACTGATGTATGTGTACGGAGGGCCCGGAAGTCAGAATGTGGCGGATAACTGGGGCGGGGCAAGAGCTAAATGGTTTAATATGCTGGCGCAAAAGGGGTATATTGTAGCCTGTGTGGATAACAGGGGAACGGGTTTCAGAGGGGCTGAATTTAAAAAGATGACCTATAAGGAACTGGGGAAATATGAAACCATAGATCAGATCGGGGCGGCAAAGTGGTTTGCAGGGCAATCTTATGTTGACCCGTTGCGTATCGGGATCTGGGGATGGAGCTACGGGGGATATATGTCGTCGTTATGCATCACCAAAGGTGCGGATGTTTTTAAAATGGCTATTGCCGTGGCGCCGGTTACCACATGGCGCTATTACGACAGCATTTATACCGAGCGTTATCTTCAGACACCGCAGGAAAACCCTTCGGGATATGATGAAAATTCTCCTCTTAATTTTGCTGACAGGCTGAAAGGGAAATTTTTACTGGTACACGGTACAGGCGACGATAATGTGCACTTTCAGAACAGCGTGATGTTTTCGGAGGCTCTCATACAGGCAAACAGGCCTTTTGAGCAGGCTTACTATCCCAATAAAAACCATTCAATATATGGAGGGAATACTACGGTCCATCTTTATGCGAAGCTCACTGATTTTATATTGAAAAATCTATAAACTAATATTAAATAAAAGACACTATTTTGCACATTTTTAAAAGATAAAATAAATACGAATGGATACCATCAATATTGCTGAGACTCCGGAACCTGTAACAGGACACCCGAAAGGTCTCTATGTACTGTTTACAACAGAGATGTGGGAGCGGTTTAATTTTTACGGCATGCGCGCCCTTTTAACGCTCTTTCTGGTTAACGCCCTGGCCTTCAGGGAATCGGAAGCTTCTGTAATCTACGGGGGATTCCTGGGCTTGTGTTATCTTACTCCCATGCTGGGAGGATTTATTTCAGACAGGTTCCTTGGCAACCGGAACTGTATCCTTTTGGGAGGGGTAACAATGGGTATCGGCCAGTTGTTCCTGTTTTTCAGTGCCAGTACGTACGACTCTAATTTTGATATGTCTAAACTGGCAATGTATGCGGCACTTGGCATTATCATTTTGGGGAACGGCTTTTTTAAGCCGAATATCTCTTCAATGGTGGGACAACTGTATCCCAAGGGTGATAACCGGCTGGACGCGGCGTTTACGATCTTCTATATGGGGATCAATGTGGGGGCTTTTCTGGGGATGTATATCTGTCCGCTGGTAGGCGACGTTGTGCTTGAAAATGGCACCCGTATAGTGGCTGCCTTTAAGTGGGGCTTTCTTTCTGCATCTATGGCCATGTTTCTCGGCTCTGTGATATTTTATTTTCTTAAGAATAAGTATATCGTTTCTCCCGAAGGAAAGGCTGTGGGAAGAAGGCCTGCATTAGACATTACCAAAGGTGCTGATGAAGTTCAGGAAGCTAGTTTTTCTGATTCATCGAAATATGGCGCCCTGGCAGTATTTGTTGTACTGGTATTGATATTCCGCATGATTGTTGACCAGAACTGGATCTATTCATTTATATATGCCAGCGGATTAACCCTTGCGGGTTTTATTATTACGGATAAATCGCTTTCGGCAATAGAGCGCGACCGGATCCTGGTTATTTATATTCTCGGCTTTTTCGTGATGTTCTTCTGGGCGTGTTTCGAGCAGGCCGGATCTTCATTAACGTTCATTGCCGACAATCAAACCGACCGCCGCCTGTTCGGATGGAACATGCCGCCAAGCTTTGTGCAAAATGCAAATTCACTGTTTATTATGATCTTTGCGTTTCCGTTTAGCTGGCTGTGGCTTAAACTGCAAAGAAGAAATCTTGAACCAATATCCCCTGTAAAACAATCCATCGGATTACTGCTTTTAGCAGCAGGTTTTCTTGTGATCGCTTTCCAGGTAAAAGGATTGGGCAATACTGAAAAACTGGCCGTGATCTGGCTGATCGTAATGTACCTGTTTCATACGCTTGGAGAGCTTTGCCTCTCTCCTATCGGACTGTCGCTGGTATCGAAGCTTGCGCCTCACCGTTTTTCATCCCTGCTGATGGGCGTATGGTTTCTTGCGAATGCTGCCGGATATGCTCTGGCTGGTACGCTGGGCGCTGTTCTTCCCCCGACAGGTGATAAATATACGATGGCACAGGAGGCTGGTATTAATTTACAGGCGGTACTTACCCAAACGGTTACCCCTACTGCCGAACAGCTTGCAAAGCTAAAAGAATTGCGCATCCCTTCAGAATATCCCGTATTTGCGGGCTTTACCATTCATAACTTATTTGAATTTTTCATGCTGTTTGTGATCTTGCCGGGTGTGGCAGCGGTACTGCTGTTCCTGCTCTCTGGTAAGCTCAAAAAGATGATGCACGGCATCCGTTAATATAAATCCCGCGGCCGGCCGCGGGATTTATTATTTAAAGAACTAACTTCGCCACTTATTATTTCTCATCTGTGTTATCTGATAGTTTAGTTATAATCCCTACATATAATGAGAGGGAAAATATTGAAAAGATTATTCGCGCGATATTCTCCCAGGTTTATGCTTTTCACATTCTCATTATAGATGATGGCTCTCCCGACGGTACCGCCGGCATTGTTAAAAGGCTCCAGGGAGAATTTTCAGGAAAATTATTCATCGAAGAGCGCCAGGGTAAACTGGGCCTCGGCACGGCTTATATCCATGGGTTCAGGTGGGCTTTAAAGCATGAGTATGAGTATATTTTTGAAATGGATGCCGACTTCTCTCACAATCCGGCAGACCTTATCAGGCTCAGAGATGCATGTATTGCCGGGGCTGATGTAGCTATCGGCTCAAGATATGTTACGGGGGTGAACGTAGTGAACTGGCCGATGGACAGGGTACTGATGTCGTATTTTGCCTCGGTGTATGTACGCCTTATTACAGGGATGAGCATCCGGGATACTACAGCCGGATTTAAGTGTTACCGCCGCCGGGTACTGGAGACCATCGACTTTGAGAAGGTAAAGTTTGTGGGTTATGCTTTCCAGATCGAAATGAAATTTACAGCCATCAAGCATGGTTTTAAAATAGTGGAGGTACCGATTATCTTTATTAACAGAGAGCAGGGGGTTTCTAAAATGAATACGAATATCTTTCGCGAAGCGGTTATCGGGGTGGTACAGATAAAGGTGAACAGCTGGTTCAGAAAATACAGGCAAGGGCAAAGGTAACCGAGCCTCTGATCTTTTAATACGGTTCTACGTGGATTAATGTGTCTTTAATCCTGATGTTATCTTTTATAAGCTTGTTCTTTACATCGTGAGCTATTTTATGCCCTTCGGCTACTGTTAGCTGGGCATTGACTAGAATGTGCAGATCAACAAAATAATCAAAGCCCATTTTCCTTACATGGCATTTTTCGACATCCAGTACACCGGGAACACAGGCGGCATCCCTGGTGATCTTCTCGACAATACCGGGAGACGGTGCGCTATCCATTATTTCATTCAGGGCAGGCCTTAGAATCCGGATCGCATTATATATGATAAAGCAGCCGGCCAGCAGGGCCGCCCAGTCATCAGCACCTTCATATCCTTTTCCGCCTGCAATGGCTATAATAATCCCGATGAAAGCGGCAACGGAAGTAATGGCATCACTACGGTGATGATACGCATCGGCAATTACAGCCTGACTGTCGATATTTTTTCCAACTCTTAGTACTATCCTGAAAAGAACTTCTTTTATGGCAATTACAACCAGAAGGATCCACAAGGTAAATTTCTGCGGCAATTCATGGGGCGTATTGATAAATCCCAGGGCATTCCAGCCAATCCAGACGGCAGCGGCAACAAGGAATAATGAAATAAGAATTGCAGCCAGCGGTTCAGCTTTACCGTGTCCGTAGGGATGGCCCTTATCGGCAGGCTTTAAAGAGTATTTCAGGCCAATCCATAGCAAAGCGGAACTCAGTATATCAGCCCCTGTTTCTGTAGCATCAGCTATCAGTGCATACGAATGCCCCCAGTGACCCGCAGCCGCCTTTACAAAGACCAGGACAATGCTTACTATTATTCCCAGTTGAGTAGTTCGTATCGCTCTTTGCGATGGATGCCGCTCCATATCACTCATCATTGCAAATTTCCAGCAAACTTAGATAAATATCCTAAGATAGGGCTTAATTAAATTCATTCTGTTCTTTTTTAGGAACCTTGTATTTATCTTTACAGTTGCGGGGGGGGGTGAAGGTTGAAAGTTGAAAGTTGAAGGTTGAAGGTTGAAGGTTGAAGGTTGAAAGTTGAAGGTTTCCTGCGATTTAAAAAAATTGATTTAAATATACAGCACGTTTTTATAGCTGATAGTCATTGAGTTGAGAATGTGTTTTACAGTTTATGGGTTGTGGATATAAATCGTCTTAAATTCCTTGTTTTATAAAAATGCAGCGGGTATTTTTATCTTCATAAAGGTGGTGTGTTAAAAGCTGAATTATTTGTATTTACTGGGATAAAGCCGGTTGGAATACTATTTACATATATTAAAAAAGTAAAAATGAACTTCAAAAAAAAACTATTGCTTATTGCCCTTATTTCTGGTATTGGTATTTCAGGCTGCAGGCAGGAGGATGATTATAAGCATATCAGAAAAGAAGTGATCGACCTTCATGATGAGGTTATGTCAAAGAACGACTTGCTGGTTGGCCAGGAGATGAGGATTGACACTTTGCTGCGTAACCTCGATAGCCTAAAAAGGTCCAATACTCAGATGGATACAGTTACAGAAAGAAAAAACCTGGCTTCTTTATTAGAAGCTCTTCAATCGGCGGAAGAAAGTATGAATAGCTGGATGCATAATTTCGAACCGGATACCAAAGGAAAATCAGACAAAGAAAGTGCTGATTATTTTAAGGGAGAAAAAAGAAAAATCAAACAGGTGGATAGTTTATACGAGGTGAGAACGAAACAGGCGGCAGAATACCTCTCCAGGTTCAAATAATACGTTAAAATACTCCGGTTGTAACATTATTGAGAGCCCGCTTAAATAATTTATTTTTCACAATAAAACTCATATCTTGTGGTGACTGAGTTTTACAGGATTTTAAAAATATGCCTTTTACATCACAGGAGTTCAAGTTTAGACTGGGAGAGATTGCAAAAAAACACCAGGAATGGTTTTCGAGGCATCCTCCTTTAATCAGCGACAGTGCGGTCAATTCTATACATGATCATTATTATGTATATATGACTATTTCGGGCTATCAACTGAGATTTAATGCTTCATCTGATCTCCCGGTAGAAATACGAAATGAGATCAGGGACCTGTTTGAAGAATTTAACAACAAAAAGACCTGATCATTCCGCGAATGGTTCGATTCCGCCCCGGGGCAGCATCTGCACGATGACCGTATCTCAAAGTTACCCTCTTATAAAGTTTTCGGTTGCCGCGGTTAGATGTAAAGAACTGATATAAGAAAGAAAAGGAGAACCAGGAATATAAATATAATGAACCGCAAATACTTCTTATCATCATTAATACCCGCCGGACTTGCTTTATCATCCATGAAAGGATGGAAAGACACGTCCGGGAATAAAGAGAAAAACACCATCAGGACTCCTCCTTATCTTCAACCGGGAGATACTATCGGGATTACCTGTCCGGCCGGATATATTACGATGGAAGAAGTGCAGCCTGCTGTCCGGTTAATGGAAAGCTGGGGATTCAAAATAGCCATTGGAAAAACAGCAGGCCGCAGGGATTTCAGCTTCGGCGGTACGGATGATGAAAGGCTGTCTGACCTTCAGCAAATGCTGGATGATCCTGGGATCGCGGCAATTATGTGTGCCAGGGGCGGCTATGGTTCTCTGCGGATCATTGACCGGCTTGATTTTAACAGGTTTAAGGCACATCCGAAATGGATCATTGGTTTCAGTGATATTACTGTTTTGCACTGCCATCTTAACCGTAAATACGGTATAGCCTCCATCCATTCGAAAATGTGCAACAGTTTTCCTGACGACTGGAGCAAAGC
>JAATFW010000314.1 GCA_015654985.1 Sphingobacteriales bacterium
ATTAAAGGGTATGAAGCAGGAGAAATGAATTTAAAAACAGATCATATCTCCCGCTTCGTACCCGTATTTAAGCAGAGCAGGTAACACAGCCCTCGTCCATTGAGCAGGAAGGGCCGGCAGGAATCTCATCGGCTACCTGATCGACGTGTTCAGGGATCACCGGTTCCATATTTTTACCGCCCTGGTTCTCTACGGTAAATTTAACAGCCTGAGACGCTGCCTGCGTACGAAGATAATACATTCCGGTTTTAAGTCCCTTTTTCCAGGCATAAAAATGCATGGAGGTTAATTTGGATGCATTAGGGGAACTTACAAAGAGGTTGAGCGACTGCGACTGGCAAATATAGGCCCCGCGGTCGGCTGCCATGTCGATAATGGTACGCATTTTAATCTCCCAAACGGTTTTATAGAGTTCCTTTATGGGGGCGGGTATCTCAGCGATATCCTGTACAGAGCCGTTGGCTGTAATGATCTTATTCTTTATTTCTGTATTCCATAAGCCGAGGTCCACCAGGTCGCGCAGTAAATGCTTGTTTACAATAATAAATTCGCCGCTTAACACTCTCCGGGTATAGATATTCGAGGTGTAAGGCTCAAAACACTCATTATTTCCGAGGATCTGGGATGTAGAGGCTGTAGGCATGGGCGCCACAAGCAGCGAGTTACGAACGCCATGGTTCATTACATCGAGGCGAAGATTTTCCCAATCCCAGCGGCCGCTACCGGGTTTTACATCCCAGAGGTCGAACTGGAACTGTCCTTTTGAAAGCGGCGAACCTTTAAATGATTCGTACGGGCCTTCTGCTATTGCCAGGTCTTTTGAAGCGGTCATGGCAGCAAAATAGATCGTTTCGAATATTTCCCTGTTCAGCTTTTTTGCTTCTTCGCTTTCGAAAGGCAGCCGTAACTGGATGAACGCATCAGCCAGTCCCTGAACTCCAAGTCCTACCGGACGATGGCGAAGGTTTGAATTTCTGGCTTCCTCAACGGGATAATAATTATGATCAATGATCCGGTTAAGGTTGATAGTTGCCTGGTAAGTTACTTCGTACAGCTTCTGATGATCAAAAACGCCGTTGATCACATACCGTGGCAGGGCCAGGGAAGCCAGGTTACAAACAGCAACTTCGTCGGCGGAGGTATACTCCATAATCTCGGTGCAGAGGTTGGAGCTCTTGATGGTACCGAGATTCTGCTGATTTGATTTCCTGTTTGCCGCATCTTTATATAAAAGATAGGGCGTTCCGGTTTCAACCTGCGCATCAAGAACGGCGAACCATAACTCCTGTGCTTTAATGGTTTTCCGGGCCCTCCCTTCTTTTTCGTATTGCTGGTACAGCGATTCAAATTCATCTCCCCAGCAATCTGATAAGCCGGGGGCTTCATGGGGGCAGAACAGGCTCCAGTCTTCATTGGCCTCTACGCGCTTCATAAACAGGTCTGATACCCAAAGCGCATAGAACAGATCGCGGGCCCGCATTTCTTCTTTCCCGTGATTTTTGCGGAGATCCAGAAATTCAAAAATATCGGCATGCCAGGGCTCCAGATAAATGGCAAAAGCTCCTTTGCGTTTGCCTCCACCCTGATCTACATAGCGGGCAGTATCATTAAAAACCTTCAGCATGGGGATAATCCCATTGCTGGTACCATTGGTCCCTGTAATATAAGAACCTGTTGCACGTACATTATGAATACTAAGCCCGATGCCTCCGGCACTTTGTGAGATCTTTGCTGTTTGCTTGAGCGTATCGTAAATACCTTCGATGCTGTCGTCTTTCATGGTTAAAAGGAAGCATGACGACATTTGCGGTTTGGGCGTACCAGCATTAAACAACGTTGGGGTTGCATTGGTGAACCAACGCTCGCTCATAAGATTGTACGTCTTTACGGCACTGTCTGTATCCTCTTTATGGATACCAATGGCCACTCTCATAAACATATGCTGCGGGCGCTCGGCTATCCGTCCATCCAGCTTCAGCAGGTAGGATTTTTCGAGCGTTTTAAAGCCAAAGTAATCAAAGCCGAAATCGCGGTCGTAAATAATAGTACTGTCGAGCAATGCGGCATTTTTCTCTATGACAGCCCAAACATCGTCAGCAATAAGGGATGCGTTTTTACCTGTTTTAGGGTCTGTATATCCGTGCAGCTTCTTCATCGTTTCGGAAAACGATTTTATAGTGTTCTTATGAAGGTTTGAAACGGCAATACGCGATGCCAGCAGGGCGTAGTCCGGGTGTTTTGTAGTGAGGGAAGCCGCTGTTTCGGCAGCCAGGTTATCCAGTTCTGAAGTAGTAACCCCATCATACAATCCTTCGATTACTTTACGGGCTACATCAATCGGGTCTACCAGAACGTGGTTCAGCCCATAGCACAGTTTTTCTATCCGTGCAGTTATTTTATCGAATTTTACGGATTCCACTCGTCCGTCTCTTTTTATTACAAACATGTCAGTTGATTATGAACGTATTGAATTATGAGTTATAAATTATGGATTATGAGTGACGTTATTGAGTGATGAACGTATTGAATTATGAGTGATGAATTATGAATTATGAGTGATGAATTGCAGTATCGATTATTATCCTATTACAGTCTATATTATGAATCAGCCAGAAAAGCAACTCATAACTTATAACCCATCACTCATAACTTGTTTAAAAGTCTTCATCCAGCGAAAACGACTGATTTTCACTTCCCGTCATGACCCCGCTTTTCTGGTAATCGCCCACGCGCTTTTCAAAGAAATTGGTTTTTCCCTGAAGGGAGATCATTTCCATAAAGTCGAATGGGTTGGCTGTATTGTAAACTTTGCTGCAGCCAAGTTCTCCGAGCCAGCGATCGGCCACAAACTCAATATACTGGATCATCAGACGTGAATTCATGCCGATCAGGTCTACCGGCAGGGCTTCGGTAATAAACTCTTTTTCGATGGTTACGGCATCAATGATAATTTCGTGGACTTTGCTTTCGGGAAGCTTACCGGCCAGCATACTGTAGAGCAGGCAGGCGAACTCGCAGTGAAGGCCCTCATCTCTTGAAATCAATTCGTTACTGAAAGTGAGTCCGGGCATCAGGCCGCGCTTTTTAAGCCAGAAAATGGAGCAGAAGCTGCCGCTGAAGAAGATGCCTTCTACGGCAGCAAAAGCAACCAGCCTTTCTGCAAATGAGCCGCTTTCTATCCACCGGAGGGCCCATTCGGCTTTTTTCTTTACGCAGGGTACCGTATCTATGGCATGAAAGAGGCGGTCTTTTTCCTGCGGATCTTTTACATAGGTATCGATCAGCAGAGCATAGGTTTCAGAATGGATATTTTCCATCATGATCTGAAAACCATAGAAGCACCGGGCTTCGGGAACCTGCACTTCGCTCATAAAATTAACTGCCAGGTTCTCGTTTACGATACCGTCACTGGCGGCAAAAAAGGCCAGCACATGGGAAACGAAGTGCCTTTCGCCATCATTCAGGTTCTGCCAGTCTTTCATATCGCCAGAGAGATCGATTTCTTCGGCTGTCCAGAAGCTGGCTTCATGCTTTTTGTACATCTCCCAGATGGCGGGATAATTGATGGGAAGGATCACAAACCGGTCCTTGTTTTCTTTGAGTAATAATTCGTCCTGTGGCATAAGCAAATTTTTAAAGATGTATAAAAAATAACAGGCGCCGGCAATAAGCTAACCGAAGACAAGTACCAGGGGGTACTGAAAAACAGATAGACTTCCTGCCAAAACCTTATTCGTGAAAGTTTCGGACAAAAATCGCAGAGGCAGGTGTCTGGCTTTCAGGATGTGGTTGATATTTATCCTGTACACAGTTGCACGTCAGCCCGTGAATTACACACGGTTCCCTTTTAATCATGCCTGCAGGAGGTCATGAACCATTACGATCTCTTTAAAGAACTTACAATAACAAAAGTAAGGTATGATAAAGAGAATGGAGAAAGAAGTTTTAAACAGGAAGGGAGTTATGAACAATGTTGCGGG
>JAATFW010000088.1 GCA_015654985.1 Sphingobacteriales bacterium
AAAAATGTTTTAATAAACCGAAAAAGACTCTATTTTTGCAGTCCCAAACAACGGGCTGGTACCTTAGCTCAGTTGGTAGAGCAAAGGACTGAAAATCCTTGTGTCGCTGGTTCGATTCCAGCAGGTACCACAAACAGAAAAAGCCCTTCAGGTCTTCCTGAAGGGCTTTTTTGATGATATTTCTACTGCCGTTTACTTATCGTAGTGAAATTTGCATTGTATGATCGGGCATTTTTTGATCTTGTCCCTTTACCCTGGATACTTGATAAACAAGTCTGTGCTCTTCCGTTATGCTTCTTAACCAAAACCCTTTAAGCTTTGCTTTAAGGGTTAAGACTTGTCTAAATCTTTAAACGGGGTTTGGTTGATAGATTTTAACTAAAGCTCTTATTTTATCCACCATATCCTGGTCGTTCTCCATCCTGTACTCAAATCCTTCCCACCCATTAGGCGTAAATTCTATATTAATTTTAATGTCAATGAACCCCTGATTCCTTGTTATAATTATAATAGGAGCCTTTTTTTTAAAAAAAATTGCGGAAAAAGAAAAAGAAAGTATATTTGCCTACTGAATCTATAGATTATGTATAAAAAATTTACTCATTCATTTTTTCTTCCTTTTTTAAGCACCCCTTTATGTTGTTGCTGTTGTTAAACGGCATTAATGTTTCTCTGTTTTCTAATTCTCTCAATTGTTAATTTCTTATAAACCATCACAAATGAAAAGTCTGTCATATTCAGTAAAGTTTTTACTCTTAGCTGTTTTTCTAATTCAAAGCATATCTTCATCTGCCCAGCAGGTTCTTGTTGGAGTAGTTAAAGACGCCAAAGGACTACCTTTGGCAGGTGCAAACGTGGTGGTAAGAGGAACCCGTCTCTCTACAGTAGCTGATTCTGCCGGCCAGTTCAGGCTTACGGTAAACCAACAGCCGCCATTTTACCTGAGGGCTACGTTTGTTGGTTATAAACCCCAGGATTTCCAGATTTTGAGATTTGAGAGTGCACCTGTACAGTTAACTCTTGTAGGCGATGCTCTTCTTGAAGAAATTGTTGTTACTTCCAGACGCCGTTCAGAGGTGCTGCAGGACGTTCCGATTCCGATTTCCGTTGTGGGTGGTACTCAAATACAGGAATCTGGTTCATTCAATGTAACCAGGGTGAAGGAAATGATTCCATCCGTTCAGATGTATACGTCAAATCCGCGAAATACCGGAATCAATATCCGGGGTATAGGTTCGCCATTCGGGCTTACCAATGACGGTCTTGATCCGGGCGTGGGATATTATGTTGATGGAGTATATTATGCACGTCCGGCAGCAGCCACTCTTGACTTTATCGACATTGACCGCATTGAAGTATTGCGTGGCCCGCAGGGAACATTATTCGGTAAGAACACCAGCGCAGGTGCTTTCAATATTATAACCCGCAAGGCGAGCTTTACGCCAGAGTTAAACTTTGAAACCAGCTTCGGCAATTATGGATACATCCAGGCCAAAGCCTCGGTATCAGGTCCTTTAAGTAATAAATTTGCTGCCCGTCTCTCTTTTTCCGGCACACAACGTAATGGAGTAGTTGACAATGTGGCTACCGGACGGGCTACTAATGATATTAACAACCTGGGTTTTCGTGCCCAATTGCTGTATAAGCCTTCAGAAAATACTTCCATTACCCTGGCAGGGGATGCCTCTGATCAGGAACCGGATGGTTATGCCCAGGTGGTCGCGGGAGTTGTAACGACGCAACGTCCGGCTTATCGCCAGTTCAATGCGATCATTGCTGATCTTGGCTATACATTGCCAAGTTTGAATGCTTTTGATCGTAAAATTGATCATGATACACCGTGGAGATCGGGTAATGAACTGGGTGGTATCTCGCTGAATGCTGAAACAAAATTAGGTCCCGGCACACTGACATCCACTACCGCGTGGCGCTACTGGAACTGGGACCCTTCAAATGACAGGGACTTTACAGGTTTGCCGGTACTTTCAAAATCGCAAAACCCTGCAAAGCATCATAACTGGTCGCAGGAAGTTCGTTATGCCGGTAACCTGTCTGAGAAATTAAGCGGTGTAGTGGGTTTGTTTTATATAGACCAGGAAGTAAAAATTAACGGTACAGAAGAATCCGGTTCAGCGCAGTGGCGTTTTTCACAAAGCTCAACAGGTGCGGAAAACGATGCCTTGTGGAGAACACCGAATCTTCTTGAAGGATACGGTATATATACTACGGCCTCCATCAAATCGCAGAGTGCAGCTGCATTCGCCAGTATTGACTGGGAAATAGCTAAAAGCTTTCACATACTGCCAGGTGTTCGTTTCAACTACGACAATAAGGATGTAAAGTACGACCGCGTTGCAAAGGGCGGCCTGGAGACCACTGATCCGGCATTACTCAAAATAAAAAACGGAGTATATAGCAGTCAGGCATACGTGGCCGATGCTGACGAATATAATTTTACTTATTCTGCTACTGCAGCCTACAAACCCAGCAGACGGATCAATGCTTTTGCCACCTATTCTACCAGTTTCAAGCCGGTAGGGGTTAACGTGGCGGGCCTGCCGAATGTTATTGGCGGAACAGAACCTGATCTCGCTCTGTCTGTTATAAAACCTGAGGATACAAAGCACTATGAACTTGGTGTTAAAACTACACCGGTTGATAACTTTACGCTGAACCTTACATTCCATAACTCGGATATCAAAAACTACCAGACCAATGTTCAGTCGCCCGATCTGTCTGTTAACCGCGGTTATATAGCTAATGCCGAGAAAGTAAATGTAAAAGGTCTTGAAATAGATGCCAGTATCAGGCTTAATCAGCATTTCTCATTCTACGGAGCGGGCGCCTATACAGATGCAAAATATGTTCGTTTTACCAATGCACCTCTTCCGCTTGAGGAAACAGGCGCGGCGGTATCATTTAAGGATATCTCAGGAGGAGAACTTCCGGGTATTTCAAAATGGGCCGGATCATTGGGCGGCGAGTTTACTACCCCGGCTAAGTTTTTAAGCAAGGATTCGAAATTTTTTACAGCAATAGATGCATTTTACCGCTCTGAATTCTCTTCAAGTCCGTCTCCTTCAGCGTATCTGAATATTGATGGATACAGCATTATCAACGGAAGGATCGGTTATAAAGCTGTCAGCGGGTTGTCTGCTTACGTATGGGGCCGTAACATTTTTAATAAAGACTATTTCGAGCAGTTATTGCCTGCAGGCGGAAATGCCGGCCACTATGCAGGTGTGCTTGGAGATCCCGCCACTTTCGGACTAACGCTGAGATACGCTCTTTAAGGATAAATTCAGGATATTCCGGTATAGCGGAAACCTGTAAAAATCCGGCACAGATCCCTGTGCCGGATTTTTATAGTCACTTACCCGTCCGGTGTTCTCCGGTGTAATTGAAGCTTCCGGTTCGGACGGTCTAATTGTAAATACCTGTTAAAGCTATCCCCACAATCCCTTATCAACCAGGCATCAATACATCTTCGTGCCCGAACGGCTTAATACGTGACAGATTATTTATTAATTGTATAGCAGTAATTATCTAATAACCGGAGTTTATTTGATATCTTACTACTCTGTCCATATGACTGTACTATCGCCTTCAACGCCGTCATACAGCATGGACAGCCGGTTGTAACACCGGCATCTTTGCAAAACCACCCGATTAGCGGCAGTTGGCTTCCATCAATATAATGTGCGGTTTGCGCCGCGCCATTAACTGTCTAAAATGAGGAGCAAAGCAATAAATTTATAGAATGCTTTTATTGTTTAGTGGTTAATAACAACACGGACTGAAGTTCTGATATCGCGTGAAGATGCCCCTGCCTGCAACTCATAGACGCCGGAAGCAACTTTCCAATTTTTTAGGCTGCTGTTGTAATAAGAAAAAGCTTCCGGGCCAAGATCAAAAGTCAGGTCTGTTATTTCGCCTTTCTTCAGCATCACTTTTTTGAAAGCCTTTAATTCATGCACAGGGCGTGATACCTCAGGTTTGAGCGGTTTAACATATAGCTGCACAACCTCTGCACCATCTCTTGTGCCGGTATTTGCTACAGAAAGTTTAGCATATACATGGCTGCCTTTTTTAAAAGTTTTAAGCTTACCATAATGAAAACTAGTATAGCTTAAACCATATCCGAAAGGAAACTCAGGTTGAATGTTCTGGGTGTCGTAATACCGATAGCCCACCATCAGGCTGTCGGCGTAATTTACTACGTCGTTGTTTTCCGTTCCCAAAACTTTACATGGCACATCAGACAATTTTTTGGGCCATGAAAAAGGGAGTTTACCGGATGGGTTAACGCTTCCGAAAATTATCTTTGAAACCGCAGTGCCGCCTTCCATCCCAGGGTACCAGGCTTCTACAACAGCCGGTACATTTGGTAGCCAGCCTCCGAGTTCAAGCGGTGATCCATTGATAAGTACCGCAATTAAATTTTTATTTAATTTAGCGAGCCGGTTAAGAATATTCTCCTGAGCTCCCGGAAAAGTAATATCTTTCCGGTCCCGGCCTTCGGTATCCATGCTATGGTCGATTCCGCCTACATAAATAACGGCATCAGCTTCCTGAGCCGCCTTATCAACAAGAAGTAATTTTTCAGTTGGCACCTCGGGGAGTTCCCATTCTAATCTGATCGCTGCATCCCCCGGCTGTTTTTCATAATCAATGGAAATTTCAAAGGGAACGCCCTTGTGCAATGTAACCGATGCATTTGCAACAGTTAATGTTTGGCGGCTATCACCAAAGGCGAGCTGTTCGCCGCCGATGAGGCCGTGATACAATTTGGCTATTCCGTTCACGATCATTCTCAAGGTATATTTGCCATCCATTGGCGGTATGAGACTGCCTTCGTAGTGTGCTTTGCTAAAAGCATTTGGATCTATGCTGGCGTCCGGCGACTTCATTTCCCACATAAAGTCAATTTCAGGATCTGTCCGGTTTAATACGGGTGTTTCTTTCCCGTTTACAAAATAACTGGCCTTGAATCCCCTGCCACCATCGGGATTCTTTATTGCCTCATTTGGGATCAGTTGAAAACCGCCGAGCTCGGTTGAAGACAGGTACTGGACTTTTTTATCACCCAATAAATTGATAAACCCTTTTAATACTGTAATTTCATGCGGTGGTTTGATCCCTGAACTGCCACCTGCTCCCGGAAGGCACAAGTATTTATCGGCATTCGGGCCGATCACCAGCACTTTTTTAATCTTTCCGGCCTCCAGCGGCAATACGTTATGCTCGTTCTTTAATAATACGATACCTTCTTCTGCAACTTTTTCGGCTACAGCCTGGTGCGCAGGTGTATTGACCTGTGTGCCATTGTTACTGAACCGGCCATCAAGCAAACCGATGCGATTATATATTCTTAAAATGCGCCTTGCCTTATCGTCAATTACCGTCTCAGGGATTCTTCCTTCATTTACTGCGGCAAGCAGAGGTTTGCCAAAGCCACAGTCTTCCCCGCCTGGCATAGAAACGTCTAACCCGGCCAGAGCAGCCTTTTCTGTAGAGCGTGTTTGCAGCCAGTCGGTCAATACAAAGCCGTCAAACCCCCATTGGTTCTTTAGTATGTCGGTCAGCATTTTTTTACTGTCGCTTACAAATTCATTGTTTACGCCATTTGCCGATGTCATGATCGTCGAAACGTGAGCTTTTTGTACTGCTGCCTTATATGCTGGCAGATATATCTCATTTAACGTTCTGTCATCAACCATCGACATATAGAAATTACGGTTATTCTCGCGGTTGTTACATGCATAATGCTTTAAACATGCTGCGACGCCCTCACTCTGGATACCGATGATACTGGCTACTGTTATTTCACTGTTCAAAAAAGGGTCTTCTGTATAATATTCAAAAAAACGGCCGTTTAACGGATCACGGAGAATATTATTACCCGGGCCTAACAGTACACCGATACCCTTTGCGTGGGTTTCATTTCCCATTACTCTCCCTGCCTCTTCAACAAGGGCTGGATTCCAGGAGGCTCCAAATGACAGTCCGGAAGGGAAAGCAGTGGCTGAGCCCCGGTTTGGTCCCCGGGGGCCATCACTGCATTGTAAATTCGGGATGTGCAGCCGTTTAACGCCGCGGAAAGCCATTTCAGGGGCAGCTCCCGAACACATACCGACTTTTTCTTCAAGTGTAAGTTGCTTTAAAATGATATTAATCCGGTGCTCTGACTCTTGTGATGTGCTGCTTTTTTTTAGGGTCTGGGCACAGCAGATAACAGTCGATAAAATAAGATATGGAAGTGTTATATATGCTTTTACTGTCATTTGTAATTTCTTTTTAGAATAGAAAGCACCAGATAGTTATCGAAAACATATCCGGTGCTTAATGAGATTATTCGGTTAAGGACTAACTATTTTGAATACTTCACTATAGTTAAATTTATTATTGGCGTTCGCTGTTCTGGCGGCTACACGTACATAGTAGGTTTTGCCGGAGGTTAGCCCACTTACGACATCTGTGTATTGATTAGCAAGGATTTGATCATCAGAGACGCCGCTTAAGTCATTTGTAGTGCTAAATTCATTTATCGTATTACTTACAGTAGGATAAGCGGATATCAAAGTTCTTGCAGTTGTTATTTTATCTCCAACCTTTGTCCTTGAGATCTTATAGCTTGCAGTTAAACCACCTGAAACCGGCGTGACGCTGGCCTTTATAGTGAGGAAGGGAGTAACCTTAAAATTAACTGTTGTGACGCCCGAAATAGTTACAATAGCTGTATCTGCCGGGAAAAATGCTCCTTCAATAGGCACAACTTTATACTGTCCTGAAAAAATCTGTGTATTTTCAAATGAACCGTCGGCTCTGCACCAAAAATCATTGGGTGTTGCATTGCTTTCATATTTAGTTTCAATCAGACGTATTTTAATTCCGTTTGGTTGTTCCGTTTGAATTTGCTCATCGGTAGCACTATCGGTGATCAGCCCTTTTATACCCGCATTGGGGGTGGGATAATTATCTTGTTTACAGGCCGAAATGGTGAGCGTTATGCCTATAAAACTGTTTATGATGATATTTCTAACTTTCATTTTACTGCAATTTGATTTAGTAGCCTGGATTTTGAATTAATTGGGGGTCTTTGGAAATTTCACCCGGATCAATACGCTCATAGTACATATTGGGTGTAAACGTTTTGGGGTTTCCTACCTGTTTTGTTTTAAACAGATACCTGTTTCCCGGTAATACCTGGTATGGTAAGATTGCGGTAAGTTTAGTATTGTTGAGTAGTTTATCGGCCAGGCGCCATCTGCGTATATCCCAGAACCGGTGCGGTTCAAGGGCAAGTTCAATTTGACGCTCATGCCTTACCTTGTCGCGTGTTACCTGGGCCTCTGTCAACTGCTTTATGCCGGCGCGGTCGCGGATGAGGTTAATGGCTGTTGTTGCATCAGCAGTTTTGCCTAATTCAATTGCCGCTTCCGCATAGTTGAGCAACACTTCTGCATACCGAAAATCAATATACTGCTGATATGAACTGCCATTCACAACTGTCGCTTTATCATAGGCAGGCTGCAGGTACTTTCGTACATAAAATCCTGTTTGCGAAACTTCTCCGCTACCGCCTATACCATTTAAGCCGATTACATGCATATTCTGATACAATGTATTATAATCACCCGAAGTAATTGTGTTCCCGTTATCGATGATACCAGCCCTCACATCCATTTTATAGCCTTTCCAGTCGCCAAATGGAAGTAATATGGAGCCTTCTAATCTTGGGTCTTTATTTAAAAATATATCGGATGGATTATTATAAATAATGGGATTACCGGCAGCGTCGTTATACTTTAGCTTGCCGTCTGTACCGTCGATATATTCATAACATTCCACAAGCTCAAGTGAAGGATTAATACGGCTGCCATAACCTATTGAAGGTCCAACCCCATGGTGCGGGAGTATCCATAGGTCATATGAATGCGTTTTATCGGGATATTGATATCTTTTTACGAAAATATTTTCGGGACTGCTTATATCCAGGAATGCGTTGGTGTAATTTGACGACTTATCAGGGTCTTTATTATATAACGAATATTTTCCGGAAGCGATAATTGCATTTGCTGCGTCGTAGGCAGCCTGCCAGTAAGAAGCGGCGTTCGCTGAAGGAATGCCCAAAAGGCCATTCAATTGCACGGTTCCGTAAGTTGCTTCGGATGCAACATACAACATTGCCCGTGATTTAAGCGCATACGCTGCATATTTGTTTGCCCGGGTACCATCGCTGGTTTCATCCAACAATGATATAGCTTCATCGAGCTCCTGGGCGATAAAGTCATAAACTTCCTTTTCCGTGTTCCTTGGAACTTTTAATTCGTCGAGGTTACTGCCGGTATAATTCTGTACAGTTGTGACCAGCGGTACGCCGCCGTACCGCTTCACCATGCCAAAGTAATAATAAGCGCGGATAAATTTCGCTTCTCCGAGCCATTGATTCTTTTTTTCGGCGGGAAATTCAGTCCCTGGGATTTTAGCAATGAATGCGTTTACATTTCTTACCGGGCCATAGCTCCACCATCCCAACGATATACCGCTGCCAATATCCATCCGGTCGTCGTTGAGACAGTTCATCGCATCGTCACTGAGGTCCTGCATCCAATACTGCGGGCCGCCATATGGATGGAAATTAAAATCCTCAATAGGTAAAGCATCATATAATGAAGCAAAATAAGCTGTAACGGCAGATTCATTGGAGAATACAACGTCGTCCTGTATAATATTTTGCGGCGCCACGTTGAGATCCTTTGTACACGAAAGAATCATGAAAGCGCATATGACAAAAACAATATGTTGAAATTTCTTTTTCATGATGTTAGATTAAAAAGTGAGGTTTGCCCCGAAATTATAGTTCCTGGTGATGGGGTATGTATTGCCATAGCCGGCATTGGTATGCTCCGGATCGATCAGATCGTTAAGGCCCGACCATGTTACAAGGTTAAACCCGTTTATGTATACCCTCAGTGATTTGATAAAGCCGGATTTGCCTATAAGTGAAGCCGGTAAAGTATAGCCAAGCTCAATACTTTTCAGGCGCAGATAGGTAGCGTCTTTAAGCCAGTAATCCGATGGCAAATAATTCCATCCATCAGGTCTTTCTGTACCGCCCTTAGTCCTGGTGGAAGGGTATTTGCCTGCAATCCAGGAGCTGTTCGGATCAAAAAGATCCTCGTGATGCCAGCGGTCCATAAAGACCTCCAAGCCATTTCGGCCCCATGCCAATGGCCCGTCGAGAGCAATAGTGCCAAGGTAAGATACGGTGAATTTTGACGCACCCTGAAATAAAGCATTTAAATCGAAGCCTTTCCATTGAGCGCCAAGGGTAAAACCAAAGGTCATTTCGGGAGTGCCGGCATTCTTTCCAATTACTTGTACATCATTGTCGTCAATTATACCGTCATGGTTCACATCCTCATATTTCAGATCGCCGGGTAAAATATTGCGGTTACCGTTACCATCCTCGACTGGAGAGCTCATAATTTCTGCAATGGACTGAAACTGGCCGATTACCTTATATCCAAAGTAGTTATCATTCCAGCGGTAGGAGGCATTATTGCGCCAGTTGCTGTATGAGTTTGTTGGCCCGGCTTGTTCAATGTAAAGATTTTTAGTACGCGTAAATGCAACATTCCCAGCGATGGTATACCTGAAATCACCAATATGATCGCGATATCCTATTGAAAGTTCCAATCCCTTTGTTAAATCGCTATTTAAATTTTCCTGAGGCAAGCCGGCTCCCACCGTTGCAGGCAAACTTAAATTACGGGTAGCTAATAACCCCTCTCTTTTTTTACTGAACACATCGGCTTCAAAATGCAGGCGGCTTGAAAATAAATCTGCTTCGAAACCAATGTTGGTTAGCTTGTTTGTAAACCAGCTTAAGTTTTCGTTAGTCAGACCGCGAAAACCCAACCCGTTTACCAAAGTACCGGTAAGGACGTAGTTTGACCCCGGATAATTATAACCGGCCAGATATTGATATGTTGAAGAAGCGTCATCTCCGAGTACGCCATAGGATGCCCGCAATTTTAAGTTGTTCAGAAACGATACTTTGTTTTTGATGAATGGCTCTTCTGACATTCTCCACCCGGCGGATACCGCTGGGAAGAATCCCCAGCGGTGGCCCCGGGCAAATTTAGACGAGCCATCTTCACGGAAGCTACCCTCAAGCATGTATTTTCCTTTATAATCATAATTAATTCTTCCTACCAAGCCCTGGTTAACGTTGGGATCAGCAACAGACGAGTTGTTCGTCTGGGTAGATGTATTGCCGGCATAGATCTGATCTACTGCATCCAAAGAGAATTGTCTTGCTGCGCTAAAGTTGTAGCCGGAACTTTTTCTTTGCTCAACAAGCAACAATGCCTTGATATTATGTGCAGATTTAAACGTTCTCTCATATTCCATGGATGCCTGTGCTGTTGTCGACGTAGATTCGCCATACAGTTGGCTCAATGATGTCGGCGCATTACGGGTTCCGGTAACGTTATAGGTGTTTGTTACGGCATCATAATCGTAAACATTCACGGCCTTTTTCCAAACCTTGTTAAAATTGTTTGCATTGTCATAAGCGTATAAAAGCCTGGCTTTCAGTCCGTCAATGGCGTGTATTTTATAATTAAGTGCAAAACTGCCGTTAAAGGTTTTAGCCACCACAGTGTTATATCCGGAGTAGGATGAGGTTGTGATAGATACAGGATGTGTCGCATCGGGCATATTGCTAAGATATGCCGGGTTATTATTGGCATACACAGAAATTGTTGGAGGCTCTGACCATAACGCCTGGAAAATACTGCCTGTACTTTCGCCCGGAGAATTTTTATCGTCCTTGATCCCGTTTATCAAAAGTTCCACCTGTAAATCCCTGGTGAGATCAGCTGTGATATTCGACCGGAAATTATACCGGTTGGCATTTAAATCGCCGGATTTATAAATACCCGATTCGTCGAAATAACCTAAAGATAAAAAATATTTAACCTTCTCAGTTGAGCCGCTGGTACTGATATTGTGTTGTTGTTCAGGAGCATATTTACGCACCACAAGATCGAACCAGTCGGTACTGGGTAATGCCCCCGTATGATATTTTTCAAGTACATCGGCTGCAAAAGGCGGCGTGTTTCCTGCATTGATATATGCCTCATTCATTAATGTAGCATACTGCCAGGCATTTAATATTTTCGGAGAATTGGCAATTTTTGTTGCCCCGAATGTGGATGAATAATTAAATGTAGTTTTGCCGCTTCCCCGTTTGGTTGTTACCAAAATAACACCATTTCCACCTTTTACACCGTAAACCGCTGCCGATGCGTCTTTTAAAACCGAAATACTTTCTATCTCATTTGGATCAAGACGGTTAAAATTGTCCCTTGGAACCCCATCTACAACAATTAATGGTGCTCCAAACCCCCGGATATCAAAATCCGATGCATAATCTCCGGGTTCGCTGGTTCTTTGAGTAACCCTTAAACCTGGTAATTTACCGGCCAGCAAATTCACCGAGTTACCGGTAGTGGCTGTGGTAATTTCTTTGCTGCTGACAGTCGACACTGCACCGGTTACTGTAGTTTTTTTCTGGCTGCCATATCCAACCACTACCACCTCATTCAGGCCACTCGTTGCGGATGTTAACGTAACGTTAATGGTTTTACTGCCATTAATATTCACTTCTTGGGTGTTAAACCCAACAAAAGAGAAAACTAAAGTTCCGGAGCCGTCTGGTACTCTTATAATATAATTGCCACTGGCATCGGTTATTGTGCCCGTTTTGCTTCCTTTGAGCAATATGCTTACGCCCTGTAAAGGTTGCCCATTATCATCCAATACACGCCCCCGCACTTCAATAGCAGCAAAAGCAGCCTTTAGGCGGTCAGAGTGCACTGTACCTTCTTTCGGTTTGATTGATATGATCTTGCCATTAATCTCGTAAGACAGATCAAGTCCATTTAAGGCTAATTCCAATGTTTCATGAATGGTGGCATTATCAACAGCAACAGACACTTTTTTATTTTCGGGAATTACCTTGCCATCGTAATAGAAGTCAAAACCACTCTGACTGCGAATGTCCTTCAGCACGGTCTTCAAAGGAACATTTTCACGGTGAACAGAGATCATCTGGCCGAACGTTGCCGCGCTGACCTGTATAAGGGATGCTATTATGAATAGAGTGGTCAATCGCATAATAAGCAATAATTTATGGTATAACGGATGGATTATACCTTGTCGTTTGGTATAAATTGAATACATTTACTGTTAGTTTGGTTATGCAGTCTGCCCCTGCCTTCGAAAACTCGTGGCATACTGCGGTTAAAACATTCATTTAATTGATTGTTCAAACGCAAGCCAGTGATGCCTTGCATTGCTGGTTTGCTTTTTTATGCTGGAATTGCTGTCATAAATATCTGATCATCTTCTGTCGATTTTTAGAGTGAATACCTGGTTAATTCTTAGGTTTAACATTGGAGATGCAATATCTTGAACGATAAGTTTATTTGAATACATACACATTTCTTCCCTCCACTTTAAAATGTACCTGACCTGACTGTTCAATGGCTTTTAGCACCGCCGACAGATTATTGGTCCTCGAAATCCAGCCGCCAGCTTCCATATTTTCCGGAAGAGCGGGGTCATAAATAACATCGACGTTATACCACCTGGCAATTTTGCGCATGGCGATTCGAAAATCAACACCATCCAGATTGAAGTCGCCATCTTTCCAGTCGGTAATGTTCTCAGTATTGGCTTTTTCAATCTTCAGGCTGTGGCTGGTGTTCAGTACCTGATAACCCGGTCTGATGATCTGTTGCCGGCTTCCAGAAGTTACTTTGACTGAACCCTCAAGGAGCGTCGTCGCTACAGCGGGTTCATCTTTATAACTATTAATATTAAAATGAGTTCCAAGCACCTCGACTTCCTGGGTCGCTGTATGTACGATAAATGGATGTCGTTTGTCCCTGGCGATTTCGAAATAACCTTCGCCGGTCAGTTTGACCATGCGTTTGCCATTCTCATTGAGTGAAGCCTTATAAGTCAAGCTTGACGCAGAATTCAGCCAAACCAGTGAACCATCAGGTAATTTAACCTGGTAGTTTTCCCCGTTTTCCGTACTTAATGTGTTGGTACTGGCGTTATTCGCTGCAATTTCCTGTATTTCATAAACCAACTGGCCGTTTTGGGTTTTCCTGATCTTTACCCCGGCTTCCTCTGCCAGTTCGCCATTTGCAGCATCAGTTAGCCGGATTTTCTTTCCATTGGCTAAGGTCAGCGTTGCGCCATGATGGCCTGGTGCGACATCATTCTTGGTCTTCACCTGCTGCTCCTGCTTGTGCACAGGATGCTGTTCGATATAAAACAGGGTGCCCAAACTAGTGATCAGGATAATCGAAGCAGCTACCGCAATACGTGGCCAAAAGCGCATTTTGACTTCCTTCGGTGCGGGCAGTATCGTGGACAGCATCATGTCCCGGTCTGCTTCCGAAAAAAGGT
>JAATFW010000272.1 GCA_015654985.1 Sphingobacteriales bacterium
ATAGCTTGTGGGAAAGCTTTCGTTGCTGTAGCCTTCATTGGACCCGCTGCCGGTATAGGTCTCCCACTGTTTGCTTTGAGCGTTCACTGCCGCCTGTACCGCTATACGGTCTGATCCGTCCGGGTATTCCCCTGTCATTACCACCCTGCCGAGGCCGTCGTATTTGGTAAAGATCCAGATATGGGCCTGGGCCTGCCGGGGATCCTGGCTGAGTACTACCTGATCGATCTTGTTATATACCAGGTTGTCCCAGCCGTCTTTTCCGGGGACCCGCTTTTCGATCAGCCTTCTCCTGCCGTCATACCGGTACTGGTAACAGTACCGGTCCAGTTTGCCCTGATCGATGTTCCCTGCATCCGGTTCTGCTCCCGGGGGAAGCACGAAGCTCAGGTCGCCAAAATCGTCATACACGTAATAGGTCGAATAGGCGGTGCTTTCATCCTTCCAGGTCCGCTTTAATACTACCTGGCCCTGCTTGTCTTTGTATTCTTCCGTCGTTCCGGCTTTGCCCGATATCCAGTTCTCATCTTTGGTAATAGTCAGGTATAACTGACTGGCCTCATAGTTCCCGCTGCTGCTCAGCGTCCGTTTATATTCTTCTCCTGAGACCACATCTGCATTGTACAGCCGTACGGCACGCTCCCCTGCCGCCGTATTGGTCCCGTATTCGATCTTTACGGTATGGCCCGAGCCGGGGATTCCGCTGGTACTCAACTGCCAGGGAATGCCCGGGGCTCCCTGTTCCAGTACCCTGTTCAAGGGGGAGGGCTCAAAGCCGGTTTCTGCAAAAGGAGTGGGAATGAGTGTCACTCCGGAAGGAGGGGCGGCATAGAAGGACCCCTGATCGGTAATCCCTGCCGTCTTATAGCTTCCGTTATTACTGCTGCTGGCATAGGGAAGGTATTTCTTTGCTTCCCGGCCGAAGGCGTCGTATTCGATAGGAGTCACCAGGTCTTTATCTGCCCCCGGGGAGCCCTTGAGCTGTACCGTCTGCAGCGGGCGGCCAAGGCCGTCAAAATACTGGACCGTGGTTTGTACCCGGGCAGGATTCCCCCCGGCTGCAACGACACTCTCTGCCGTGGTGAAGTCTGCCGTCTGAGGGCTGTAGGTGATGATATAGTTCTGGTCCTGGCTCGGGGCGGCAAGTGTTCCCGTTACGGCAATCGTAATGGTGGCTGTAGCGGCGCCCCCTGAGCTGCTCCTTGCTGTAATAGTATAGGTGGTGGCGGCCGATAATGCCGTGGGCGTACCGCTGATAACGCCGCTTTCCCCGTCCAGGGTCAGCCCTGCAGGCAGGGCCGGGCTGATGGTGAAGGCCGGAAGGACACTGATCCTGCGGATCACATTGGCTGCACTGTTGCCCACATAGATATTGCCCTGGGCGTCCTGGCAGATCCCGAAGGGTTCATTCATCCGTACCTGGTCTCCCGTTCCGTTCACCACTCCCCGGGTTGTCGTCCCGGCAAGGGTGCTGACCACGCCCGAAGGACTGATCTTTCGCACCATGTGGTTCAACTGGTCGCACAGGTACAGCGTCCCGCTGTTGTCGGCCATAATGGCGTTCGGCCAGTTGAACCGGGCTGCGGTCCCTGTTCCGTTGGCAAATGCGGCCGTGCCGTTGCCCGCCAGGGTACTCACCTGTCCTGAAGGGCTGATCTTGCGCACCCGCTGTCCCTGCCGCTCTACCACGTACAGGTTTCCCGAGGCATCGAAGGTGAGCCCGCAGGGATAGGTAAAGGAGGCGGAGGCTGCCGGACCGTCTGCACTGCCTTCTGCTCCGGTGCCCGCATAGGTGCTGACCACTCCTGCGGGGGTGATCTTACGGATCCGGTGGTTCCAGCCGTCCCCGACATAGAGGTTCCCCGAGGCGTCCAGGGCCAGACCTGCAGGGTACTGGAAGCTGGCTCCGGCTCCCGTGCCGTTGGCAAATCCGGCTGTGCCGCTGCCGGCAAACAGCGTGGTGGTGCCCGAAGGGCTGATCCTGCGGATCCGGTGGTTCTGCTGGTCGGTCACAATGAGATTGCCCGAGGCATCTATCACCAGGGCCGAGGGTAGTTTGAACTGGGCGGCCGTGCCCGTGCCTTCCGCATAGCCGCTGTATCCGGCACCGGCAAGGGTGCTCACCACCCCTGAGGTACTGATCCTGCGGATGCTGTTGTTGCCTGCATCGGCCACGTAGATATTCCCCGAAGCATCGGCCACTACGGCCAGCGGGTTATAAAACGTGGAGGACAGGGCCGCCCCGTTGGTCATTCCCTGTGAACCCGTGCCTGCGTAGGTGGTGGTGCTCTGCACGGAGGAGGCCGGGCCTCCCGTATTGACGGGGCTTACCGAAACAGGTACTCCCAGCGGAAGTTCTGCGGGAAAGGTATAGGAGATAACCGGCAGGCTGACCGTAGTCATGGTTACCCCGATAGTGGTCACAATAGTGCCGGTACCGGAACCGTATCCTTCGGATACCACATAATAGGTCCCTGCGGGAAGGCTGGTTTCGATATACGACTGCGTGCCCGGGCAGGGGGAGGTTTCATAGTTATCATCATTGTGGGTGATCTCGGCCCCGCTGCTGTTTAACAGCCACATATAGGTGTCAAAGCCGCTGCCGCAGTGCGAGAGTGTCACCATGGCATCGGCCGTCAGGGTAAACCGGTAATAGATATCGTTGCTGGCCTGCCCGATATCGTTCCCCAGGCAGGCATCGGCATTGCTCATCGTGTTGCTGTAAGTTCCCGGACTGCTGAAGGTACCGGCGATGATGGGGTTACTCATATTCGCTCCTGCAGGAATGGTCCCTCCGCCTGAAGCGCTGACCTGAAGAGTGAAATTGCCGGTGTTATTGCTGTAGCCTTCTACCACGATGTAATAGGTCCCGGCGGCAAGGCCTGAATAGGAAAGCTTCGACTGCAGGTTACAGTCCGGGGAGTCATCGTTAACGGCTATCTGTGTCCCGCTGCTGTTCAGCAGATGCAGGTAGGTATCGTAACTGCTGCCGCAAAGGGAAACCGTGATACCGGCACTCCCGCTGACGGTAAAGGTATACCATACCTCGGGGCTCTGCTGGCCGTTGAGCTGGCTGCTGTTGGTGCTGGCGTTATAGTTATCTGTATAGTAGATCCCGTTATAATAATAATTATTCCGGTAATCGGTATAAGAACCGCCGCAGGGGCTGAACCCTCCTGCATGAATGGCATCATACATGCTGGTGCCGTTCTGGGCTTTTAAACCTCCCGGCAGCAGTAACAGGATAATTATGGTCAGCAGCGGGCTTACCCCTCTCCGGCCGGTTAAACTCTTGTAAAAGGTCTTCATGGGCTGAGCGGCTAAGGGTTAACGCGGGTGCTGTCGGGGCCTGTGCTCCGGTAAATATGTCCTTCGGTCGGGGGAATGATCCGCCGCTGCTGCTCTGCTGTCAGAAGGGCCGAGAGCCTGCGGTTCTTGTCATCCATCAGGGCTTTGATACGGGCCCTGCGGGTTTCAGGATCCTGGTTCTGCCCTTCCAGTGCTTTCATCGCTGTTTTGTAGTCGTCCTGGATCCGGCTCACCTGCTCCGCTTTTGCCGAATCCACGTTCAGCGACCGTTTATAATAGTCAAACTGCTGCCGCCGCTGTTGCTGCGCGCTCAGGACAGGCTGTTTTACCTGGGCACTGTCTGAACGCTGCTGCGCTCCTGCCGGGTTGACCGTAAAAAGAAAGCCTGCAATGATTGTGATGAGAATTGATAATAGTTTCATGGTGTTCTCTTTTATATTTTTATAATAACTGATTCGTAATTATTTAATAGGATGCTATCTTCCTGTTTTAGTAAATGATGTTTTGCTATTGTTTATAATGATAATTATACACCTTTTGCACTTTGCCGTTCTGGTCCCGGATCCGCCATAAACGCTGAAAATCATCATAGTCGTAATAGGTTGCCTGGCCTTTAGGATCGGTTTGACTGGTCATGCCTACATAAGGATCATAGGTATAAGTAGTCATTGTTGCATCTGCCGGATACAGGCAGACATTATCAATAAGATAGTTACCTGACAATTGTATGGCAGCAACGTTCGATAAAACACGCTTATACAGGGTCCATCCGTTATAAGTCTTAACAATATTGGCTTGGTCTCCACTTATATTCGTTGCTGAATTACTGTTGGCCCAATACGTAAGCACATATTTTTTACCGGTATTTAATGCACCCTTACTGAGCACGCCGTTATTTAGATTATAGATATTCTTACCAAAAGGGGCGTTCGGATCAATTTGTACAGATCCGCTATAATTCCAGCCGCCTTTATTTTTCGCTTCAAAACTCGTATAGGCAATTTCCTCACTGGGAGCATTTTTAATCTCTGCCACAGGATATTCGTTTTGATAGTCCCATAAATAATTTATTTGTGGACCATTCTTTTTTGACAAACATTCTATATTTCCTTCCTGATCATACCTAATATATTTTATCTGAGTTTCAACGGGGCTGGATTCACCGGATTGTGCTTCTATTGAGTCTATCACAAACAAACCGGCATAAGGCTCACCATAATTATTACGACGTAAACTGATTTGATCGTTCCCCCTTAAAGAGACCTCTTCAATTGCCGGGTTAATTATATTTTTATCGATCATTGCCTGGTAAATTCCTTGTGGATCTTTGTTGTCTCTTACCATCTCATGAGGATATGATTTAGTATTTGAAACAGAGCTTAAGTCACTTGTATTCTCATCCACTTTTGTTAGTTGCCGGTGAAGCGGATTATCATAATGAAAATCTGTGACCTTGGTTATTTCCTTGTCCTGGTCATAGGTTTTTGAAATCTCCTGCGACATATATATCCACTCATTCTCTAACGAATATTCTGTAAGTTCATATTCAAAATAACTATCATGCAGAACAGTCAAATCAGAAGTTATTGCTCTTGCTACTCCATCTATCAAATCAGAAGGAAATTCAGCATTTTGAGTGCTATTGAAAGAATACTTGTAAAACTTTTCTTCAATGAGGTCCCAATTGTTCTGTCTTTGCGAGAATAACTGCTTTTTTAATAATAATCCGCGCCTCCATTCGTCTGAATTCACTTCTTTGTACCCGCCTGAAGGATCTGATGAAAATATAGCAGGAGGATAATCATGACTGGTAGTAAAATAATCCTTTTGCCGGGATTCATGGCCGGTTTGATCAATATCTGACTCGGTGACGACATTATACAATACAACGCTACCACCTGTTCCTGTGGTAGGAAGTTGACTATCAATACCAAAGTTGTAGTAAACGCAGGTGTGAAACTCGTCCTGATAACGAAATTGTTTCACTGTATAAGTTGGATTTTGTTCGAGATATCCGCTTGAAAACTCAGAATTGTCCTCGTTATACTTAAAAATCTTTCTGGTTAACAACTGTAGGTTATGATCATAATTTCTTATCTCTGAAATCCTTAGTCCTCCTACGACTTTATCAGCAATAATCGGATTTCCCGGATCATTATTTTCGACCCAGTTCAAAGTAACATAAAAAAGAAAATTATTGATATCAAAACATATCGCAGACTCAGTGGGCCATCTGAAATACATCTTATAATTACCACGCGGTAAGCGGATTCGGGACGGATACTGTTGCATGTAGATTTTATCAATCTTGACCGTCAACCTTGTATCTATGTTGTACAGGATTAATTCGGCACAACCTTCCCGTATTAAATTAAGATTGACACTCTCATCATCATTAATTATGGCATAGGAGACATCTGCACTACCAGAAATATCATTTATAACGGGATTGTTAATAGAGAAGTAAGTGGTATCAGAAATGCGGTTTTCAAACTGAACATGCTCATCTCTTCTGATATCAGCCGGAAGTGATGTGGTGATATTCTTTACTTTGTTGCTTTCAAAGGAGAACACAGACTTCCCTCCTGTAGGATATTTTACTGACTTTAGAATCATCACTTGTGCTGCGTTTTCAGCGGCTTCCCGGTCAGCCCCTTCAAAATTTATAATACCCGGGATAGCGTACGTTGTCGTGCTGTTAAAATACGTTGACGAGGGGACTAACAAAGCATTTCCTTTTCCGTTATAAAATCCCCAATGGTCCCTGGCCCTACTAAACCTGGATGGAACATTTGTATCGTATTCAAATTCTCTGTGCAATTCTGTCCCGTTGTTACCAGAGGTAGTAATTTTTTTCAAGAACAGCCTGAGATTAAAATAGGAACCTAAACCGGAACTGCTATTGGATGCCGGATTAGAAGGATTATTATAATAGTATTCAAAATTGTATCTTCTTATCTGATCTGATCCACGCAAAATCAATATACTTGTTAACGCGCGAGCTCCAGGAAGGTCCAAACGGTTTAGATCTCGCAAAAACTGAATCTTAAGGTCTTTATAATTAATTGATTCGATTTCAAAGGTACTCACATTATTGAAAAAATCTGAAAATTCATGACCATTTTGACAATCTCCGTCTTCTGAGCGGTATAAATACTTATATGTCTCGCCAATATCAGCTTGATAGGTGTAATTTCTAAAATTATAGTTATATACTATTTTCTCCTGATTAGCCAGTTTTGTTTCCGTTAAGAACCAGGCGTTTGGTCCTTCATAAGTACTAAAACGACCATCAGAGGTGTTTACAGTGGTAACGGATTGATCAAAAGCTCTTGTCGTATTATCCTCGTTATAACCAAAATAGTATTTGTTGCCATTGGGTGCAGTTATAATCCATTTTCCAATTTCATCAATGTTCTGGTATTCAATCCTTAACGGTGATGCGGGAAATGTATAGTGTTTACCATTGGGAAAAAGGTAGAACTTTCCGGAATAACCGTCAAAACTATAGCTATAGATATCGGGCTCCATATCAAAATAGTCATTTATCTTATCCTTCATAGATAAAAATCTATATCTGTTGTAGCGTTCAATTGAAGGATCAGGGTTTTTAATGTTTTTAAACTCTTCGATAGAATTATAATAAGGAGCATTTACATTATCTCTCTTGTCTTTCACGACCCTTGCAATTACTCCGCCCTGGTTTAGATTCCACCCGATGCCTACTTCGGAAGCAATTTCATTAACTTTCACACCCAAAGTATTATAGCTGAGGCTAACATTAATAGGATTTCCGTGGGCGCTGGTAGAAAATATTGGAACATCAATATTGATAGTTCCGTTACTTTTATTAACCGGAATTGTCCCTGCCCGGAATAATGAACTTACATTGGGAGAAGGTAAAAGCACTTCATTTTCCTGATCTTCCTGTGCATGCCCGTTTATGAAGGATGAACACAGAAAAACAATTAATATTAAAAATTTTTTCATATAAATAATAAAAAAACCAACTCTTTAACTGTACAACACATTTTCAACTCTATGATTATCAGCTATAAAAGTGTGTTGTATATTTAAATCAATTTTTTAAAATCGCTGGAAACCTTCGGCTTATCAAGCCGATATTTTACTGATTATCCGTTCCATTAGTATAATAGCACAGTAAGCTGAAAAAAATATTGATACTCAGCTTACTATTTTCTTGTTGAACCAGCTCATTGCTGCTATTCAAGTATTTTTGGCCTGTTTTTACTTAAATAGTAAAAAGCTTAACCTAATTTTAATTATTTATCGATGCAGTAAATATACAAATCAAGACTGCAGCCAAACTGTAGTGAGTTTTTTTAATTTTTTTATTGTTTCACCAAATGGCTTTATCATAATCTTCAACACGTTTCTCTCAGATTAAGCCACTGGATTGCCAGAATATTTTAAACCTTTCGGGCCCTGATTCGCTATTGATGTTTAACTTGTTAAGCTACCATTAAAGAGCATAGTAATTGATAACATTGATCGGAATTTCTTAACATTAAGGCTAAGTAATACATGATAAGCTATTTATTAAATTCTTCATGTATACAAATATACAACATCTGTGTTAAAGCAATATATGAAAAAAAAATGTTTTAATTAGTGCCGATGCTCAAGTCGGGATCTATGGTATGTTGATGAGCTATTATGCACTGCAAGCTGCTGATACCTTCAATAACACTTAACTGTAACTCAAGACAATTTTAGTAAATTTACCCGCTAACAACTTTCATTTCATAATATGAGCGGTGCAGCTCAATAAACTCTGCAGGAAAAAGCATGGATAACAACCTCGTTGTTTATAATACATTAACAAGGAAGAAAGAGAGCTTCGTGCCGCTAAACCCGCCTTTTGTCGGGATGTATGTTTGCGGACCTACGGTATACAGTGATGTTCACTTAGGAAACTGCCGTACTTTTGTATCATTCGATCTTATTTACAGGTACCTTCTGCACTCAGGATATAAAGTACGATATGTAAGAAATATTACAGATGCAGGGCATCTTGAAGGCGACCACGATGAAGGAGATGATAAATTCTCAAAGAAGGCCCGTCTTGAGCAGGTAGAACCCATGGAAATCGTACAGAAGTATACTATTGGATTTCATGATGTCATGCAACTTTTCAATGCCCTGCCTCCAGGTATTGAACCTACGGCAACAGGCCATATTTCAGAGCAGATTGAAATGGTTAAAGAGATCCTTGAAAATGGCTATGCGTATGAAACGAACGGTTCTGTTTATTTTGATGTAGAAAAATACAGCAGGGAGTATAACTATACCGTCCTTACAAACCGTAATATAGAAGACCTGCTTACCAACACACGCGACCTTGGCGGTCAGGATGAGAAAAAGGGAAGACTCGATTTTGCACTCTGGATAAAAGCCAAACCTGAACATATTATGCGATGGCCTTCCCCCTGGGGATGGGGCTTTCCGGGCTGGCACATTGAGTGTTCTGCAATGAGCAGTAAATACCTTGGCGGAACATTCGACATTCACGGTGGAGGAATGGATCTTGCCGCCACCCATCACACCAATGAAATTGCACAATCACAGGCATGCCATCACACATTTCCTGCCAGATACTGGCTCCATACCAATATGCTTACGGTAAACGGTACCCGCATGTCTAAGTCGGCTGGGAACGGATTTCTTCCTCACGAATTGTTTACAGGAAGCCATCCCCTGCTGAGCCGCGGTTTTTCGCCGATGACAGTGCGCTTTTTTATGCTGCAGGCTCATTACCGGAGTACGCTCGACTTCTCCAACGAGGCCCTCGAAGCTTCTGAAAAAGGCTTCAGAAGACTAATGAATGCTTGTGCCCTGCTCAGCAAGCTGAAGACTTCCGAAGAATCAGGTATCGACATTCCGGCACTTCGCCAGCGATGCTATGATGCAATGAACGACGACTTCAACAGTCCCGTTGCCATTGCCGAACTCTTTGAAGCTGCAAGATTTATCAACAGTGTTCATGATGGCAAAGCTTCCATCACTGAAGCCGGGCTGAAGGAATTAAAAGACCTGATGGATGATTTCATTTTCAGCATTCTGGGACTAAAAGAAGAATCTTCTCAGACAGACGATCTCGGACAGCTCATCGAATTTATTATAAAACTGCGCCTGGAAGCAAGAGAAAATAAAGATTATGCAACATCCGACCGGATCAGGAATGGATTACAGGAACTTGGAATTCAGCTCAAGGACAGTAAAGAAGGAACTAACTGGAGCAGGATTTAAATATAGGAGGACTTCATAATACATACCCGTCTGCCCGGCACTCCTTTCTGGTAATGCCGGGTAGCATATAAAACAATTCTTCTGAATTTATCGTTATCTGTATCGTCTCTGTTCTAATAGTTAATATTGTAACTTCTGAGGCAGATAACGTCTCAGAAAACAGGCCGGGTTAAACGCCTGTATCAAAAACAAGCAGGCAATTGAATAAATTATAAGCACATCAATGAAATTATTTTTCAGTCTCTTATTCTTCTTCTCATTATCTACATGGGCCTTTTCGCAAAATACAGCAGATAAAGTCAGCCAGTTGCTCGCTGCAGAAAATTATTTTAATGCCCTGATAAAAGAAAAGGGCATTAAGAAAACTTTCCTGACTGTGTCGGATAACAATACCATCGCATTCAGACCCGGACCTGTATTAGCCCAAAAATATTATAAAGATCAGCCCGACAGTCTTGGCATCCTCGAAGTTGACCCTGCATATGCCAGGATCGCAAAAAGCGCCGACTGGGGTTTTACATGCGGTCCCTATACATTTAAATCAGATGAGGCCGGCTCCCGAACCTTTTACGGCACCTACGTCTCGGTCTGGAAAAAGAACCGTAAAGGTGTCTGGAAACTGGCCCTGGATGCAGGGGTTCTACATAAAAAACCCACAAAAGAACTTAAAAGATTGTATATCAATCCCGGCAATGAGATCTTTCTTCACCAGCGGTCTGATACCCGCCTGCAGCAAAGGGAAGATATCGTATTCAGCACCGATAAGTTACTGGCTACGATCACTAAAGCCGATAATAAAATTGCCCAGAATGAATTTCTTACCGACGATAGCTGGCTTTTATTCCCCGGCAATGAACCGGTGACCGGCAAAAAAGCTATTATGGAATTCTGGAAAACGAACGGATACAAGGCTATTACAGTACCCGTAAAGGCAGATCGTTCCTATAGCGGCGAAATGGCTTACACTTATGGCAATGCAACCATTCTTGCAAAAAAATATAATTATATCAGGATCTGGGAAGTTCAGCCCGGATACAAGTGGAATGTGATCCTCGAGATGTTTACCGAAGCAGAGTAAGGTGGGTTGAAGGTTCAAAGTTGAGGATTGATGCGTTCCGGCGACTTAAAAAAAATTGATTTAAAAATATAACACCTTTTTATAGCTGGCAATCATTGAGTTGGGAATGTGTTTTACAGTTTGAGGGTTCAAAGGTAAAAGCAGAACGGCTAATGACAAACAGCCAGGCTAAAGGCAAGCCGCTTAAAACAGTTTCCTGATGATCTGTTCTGTAGAAATACCTTCAGCCTCAGCCTTGTAGTTACGCACAATCCGGTGACGGAGGATCGGTTCGGCTATCGCCTGTACATCTTCAATATCCGGGGAATATTTTCCTGAAACGGCAGCATGGCATTTAGCACCGAGAACGAGGTATTGCGAAGCGCGGGGGCCGGCACCCCAGCTCAGGTATTTATTTACATCATCGGTTGCCATAGAAGTACCCGGACGTGTTTTGGTAGCCAGGGATACGGCATACCGGAGCACATGATCTGTTACCGGCACATTCCTTACCAGCCTCTGATAATACGCTATCTCCTCCGCCTCAAGTACCTTCTGAAGTTCAACATTCCGGTTAGCCGTAGTATTTTTCACAACTCTTATTTCCTCTTCAAAGGAAGGATAAGAAAGGATTACATTAAACATAAAACGATCTAACTGCGCTTCCGGTAAAGGATAAGTACCTTCCTGTTCGATAGGATTTTGAGTAGCCAGAACAAAAAACGGACGGGGAAGCGGGTAAGTAATACCTCCCACGGTAACCATCTTCTCCTGCATAGCTTCCAGCAACGCTGCCTGCGTTTTCGGAGGTGTACGGTTAATCTCGTCAGCAAGGATAATATTAGAAAAGACAGGGCCTTTAAGAAATTTGAAAGTCCTGTCTTCCCCAAGAATTTCAGAACCAATGATATCAGAAGGCATCAGATCGGGAGTAAACTGAACCCTGTTATAACTAAGATGGAGCACCTGCGCCAGTGTATTTACCAAAAGTGTTTTGGCCAGCCCCGGCACCCCTACCAGAAGACAATGTCCGTTACTGAATATAGAGATCAGAACCGATTTAATCACATCATCCTGCCCTACAATAATGGTACCGATTTCCTGCTTTAGCTTTTCATAGGATGCGCTTAATGCATCGATACCCTCTATATCAGAATTATATTTCATCGGTAAAAATGAATTTATTCAGAAGCCCATATTTTCAGGCTCTGACAGGATTGAAATTCAGGATCTATTTTAACATATGTCGACTTCCGCCGCTTTTCAAACCACTCGCTTACTTTGCGGTCAAGTTTATCGTCAAAAGCCATTTCTTTAATCTTCGGAAAATCCTCATCAAGGTTCGCTTTATGCGGACTGGTTTTCGATTTCAGAAAAACAAAGCGGTAGCCCTGCTTTCCTTCTCTGGATGTAAACTGATAGGGCTTTGAATAACCGCCCACTTTCATGGTATCGACCGCAAAAAAAACAGAAGGATCCAATTTGTCAGTAGGAATATAGGTGGTGCGCGATTGAACATTTTCAGCATTCATCAGCATTCCTCCGTTATACTTGGTATCATTATTATCAGAATACAAGGATGCCGCAGTTGAAAACGGGATCTTCTTATCCACAACCATCTGATAAAGACTGTCTATCTGTAGTTTTGCCCTGTCGAGACTTGCCGGTGTAGGCTCGGTCTTAACAAGTATATGACGCGCCCTTACCTGTTCACCTCTGCGTTCTATTACCTGCAAAAAGTGGAAACCATAATCTGTTTCGAACACAGGAGATAATTCGCCCGCCTTCAGTTTAAACGCATAGGCGGTAAATTCCTTTAACATTACAGTACGGTCAAAAAACCCCAGATCGCCCCCTTCAGGTGCAGAACCCGGGTCCTGTGAATACAGACGCGCAAGCGTAGCAAAATCCTCACCCGCCTTTACCCTGGCACGTAAAGCTTCTGCCTTATTTCTAAACGACTCTTTTTCTGCCTTGGTGAGTTTCGGATACACCACAACCTCGCCCACCTCGACTTCAGCATTATAATCAGGAAGGCTGTCTTTGGGAATAGTTTCAAAATAACGTTTAACCTCCAGGGGAGTAATGCTGATATTCTCAGTAATTTTACCGTGCATTTTATTAGCAACTAACTGCTCTCGCACATCAGGCCTGATCTCGTCTTTATACTGGATAACCGAACGGTTAAGAAACTGCTCAAGCCTCTCCTGCCCCCCCGCACGCTGTATAAAAGAACGCATCCTCCTGTCAACCTCATTGCTTACCTCGTCATCTGTAACCGTTACAGAGTCGATCACAGCCTGCTGGGTTAAGAGTTTCTGTGTCAGCATTTGCTGTAGTACCTGGCATTTTATTTCAGGATCTTCCTTTCCGCCCTGCAGTATATAATTTGAATACTCCCTCTCAATATCCGACTGAAGTATGATATTATCCCCTACTACTGCAACGATTTTGTTAATAGTGGTGCCCTGACCAAAAAGAAGATTAACAGATGCAAGTAATACAATAATTATCGCTGAGATTTTTTTCATTATGATTTAGTACGTTATAGCCCCTATCAGACCCTGTATTTTCTGTCTGTGTAAGATGGTATTTATTTCTGTGTTATTTATTTATAATTTAAAATTCTGCGAAAATACAGATATAATCTCTTATTTCACCATAAGAAATCACCGCATTTTAACACCCTAAAGGTACTTCTAAATTCTTACCCGGCAGATAATATTAAGCTCATTTAACTATTTTTAACACAAAATAGATTGTTATTTTTCATTCGGATAATTATTGATATAGTATTTGTTTTTTAAAAGCATCAATGAGATCGCTTCGCTAAGTTTGCTTTTTAGTGGCAATGAAGCTATCATGAGCACTTTATTTTTCACATTATTGTTTGTTTTTAAAGGTGTTCAGGAAAACGCTTTGCTAAGTTCATTTCGATTTTTGATCTCTGCAAAAACTCATGATGGTCTCATCCATAAACTGTTCTTCAAAGAAAGATGAGAAACCGGTCAGCTTGTTGTATATGCAGATTATGTGAACTTGCATATAAAAACAAGTTTATCTAAGTTTGAAGCAATGAGTGAACTTAGAACAACACATCCGCTCGCCCTTCATTTTCTTTTAAATGAAGACATATACCGGCTGAAGCAGGAAGAAGAAGCTTCAGTACCCGAAAAGGTTGCAGCTCCGGCTCCGGACTCTGAAGTTTCGGATCTCAAAATAATTGAAACCCCCGCCCTGAATACCGAAGTTTCAGAACCGAAAACAATTGAAGCTCCTGCTCATAATGTAGCTGCTTCAGAAGCAAAAATAATTGAAACCCCCGCCCCGGAACCTGTAACTCCGGAACCGGCGAAGGAAGACGCGCCGCCAATATTTAATTACCTTGGCGAAAACAACCGCTATATGCTCCTCCTGGTAAATTCTCCCGGAGAAAATATCATGCCTGCTAAGGAGCTCGAAGCACTTCAAAGCATTCTCCAGGCAAAGAAACTTGATTTAAAAGATGTTGCTATTGTCAACCATACGCATTACTCTTCCCTTCTCTTTCAGCAGCTCAGGGAATATTTTGCATGCAGCACCCTCGTACTTTTCGGCGTAAATCCGCAGCATCTCAAGATGCCGGACTTCCCGCCGAATGTTATCACCCCTTATGAAGGGATAAAAGTACTTTCCACCTACAGCTTTGCCGAAATGCTGGGCAGCAACGATAAGAAAAGAGCATTCTGGAATGAAATGAAAAAACTGTAAATTGGTTGCAGGTTGCGGGTTGCAGGTTGAAAGACATATATGATGCCTGAAAACCGAAGCGGATCTTTCAAACTCACGTCCTGCAACTTCCAACTCACATCCCACAACTTTCAACCCGCAACTTTCAACTTTCAACTTTCAACCCGCAACTTTCAACTTTCAACTTTCAACTCAAATGTCCCCTCTCATATTCGCCACCAACAACAAACATAAGCTTGAAGAAGTTCAGGCATTATTAGGTAACAGATTTAAACTTAAAACACTCGAAGAGATCGGCTGCTTTGATGATATTCCTGAAACCGGCCATACTTTCACCGAAAATGCCTCTCAAAAAAGCCATTATATCCTTGAACATTTCCACATGGATTGTTTTGCCGATGATTCAGGCCTCGAAGTAGACGAACTTAACGGAGAGCCGGGAGTTTATTCAGCCCGCTATTCAGGAAGCAGGGACCCAGAAACCAATCTCAGGCTGGTATTAGAAAAACTGGAAGGAAAAACCAACCGGAAAGCCAGGTTCCGCTGTGTAATATCACTGATCCTTGCTGGCAAAGAACACTTCTTCGAAGGAACAGTTGAAGGGACAATTACAAACGAAAGATCAGGATCAGCAGGTTTCGGATACGATCCAATCTTTATGCCCGACGGGTATTCCATTACGTTTGCCGACATGGCTCCCGATGAAAAAAATGCAATAAGCCACCGGGGAAAAGCTATCGCCAAACTTGCAGAGTTTCTGGGAAAAGCTAATGATAAATAATAATAATAAATAAAAAGAACACTATAGATACGGATTCAGGAAGCATGCAGATTAAATGCAGCAGTATTACAGTGCTCAAAACAACAATATAGGGTTGGGTCAACCCAATCCTATATTGTTGTTTTGAGCACTGTGGTAAAAGGTTAAATTGGAGAAGGTTATACTGGGAAATCTTATAACCTCGAACAACTTCAATGCCTTATCCCCTGCCGCAGCTTTTTCCTTCCGTAGCGTCAGGATAACCTCCTCTTTAGACTTAAGCCGGTCTTTTCGCTCCCAAATAAACCCTCAAGCACTTCAATATCCTTGAACATTTCCACATGGATTGTTTTGCCGATGATTTATTACTTTTCTTTTTTTCTTTTTGGAGATACTGTTTCCATCTTTAGTATTAACATTATCAGCAGTTATTTTATTTTCTGTGAGGAGTGGGTATTTCCATTGGTTTGGTAATTAATTAATAACGCTGCGACGTTTATGCTTATTAAAATGCATGAAAAAATGCAGTAATAAGACTCATAATAATTATTTCGATAATACTATAGCTTTTCTTTTTAGGAGAATGGTCTTCATTGCAATAGAAAGACTGAAAGGCAAACCCAACCAGAGAGATAGATTCAGATGTGTGATCATTGATCTTGTCAGACAAAGAACACTTCTTCGAGGGGACAATAACAGGCGAAAGATCAGGATTTACTGCAGGTTTGGACACGGTCCTATCTTCATGCCAACGGGATATACTCTATTTCTTAACAGTAGTAACGCGCAGACTAAATTTTTTTATTGTATGATTTTACTGACATTTCGGAACAGCCTGTTCAGAAGGTTGGCATTTTCCGTTATAATTTCTGCATCTGCCATCATCCCATTCTTGAGATATACGTTTTTTTTAAGCTTTGATATGCTCGCAGCATCAATGATAACCCTCGAATAGAAAACGCTGTCTTTCAGGGGAATTTCTGCCACATAGCCTATCTTCCCATGTATAATTCCATATTCTTCATACGGGAAGCTTTTAAGTTTAACCAGTACCTCCTGCCCTGCCTTAACTTTTCCCATATTATATTGCGGAACCGGCATTTCCCCGAAGAATACCGGGTTCTCCGGGTTAATATAGAACAGTTCTGTATTCGCGTTTACAAACTGGTTTTCCTGGAGAACGCCTGCAAAGGCAACCTTTCCCGGCTGTGAAGCACTAACCACATATTTACTTTTCCATAATTCAGCCTCGCTGATCAGGCTGTTGAGCGCCTGGACAAACTTTGATTTTTCTTCGTTGATCTGATTATTCAGTTCCGCCAGTTCCTTTTCCTTCGCTGAATAGCTGCTGCTGTTATTTAACAGGTTCGCTTCTGTTTGCTGCAGCGGATATTGCCTGGATAGCAGGCTTGCTTCCTGCTTTTTTAGTTCCATGGGTGTTTCCACTTTTTGTTCAGTAAGCTTTTGATGTATTTCGTATTCCTGTCTGGCCAGTTCATAATCC
>JAATFW010000174.1 GCA_015654985.1 Sphingobacteriales bacterium
ATCCGCTTAGGCATTACCGACAGCGTAAAAATTGCGGGCTTCTTACGGTATTCTTTACGAACGGTATATAATTACAGGACAAAGGTGAGGAATAAAGCAGTGGTTTGCCGGGATGAATTTGAAGAAATGGTAAAGGAAATCGGTACATTAAAGACGAACAGGTGACCAGAATTCTCCCTTACAGGTACTTTTTTCTATTCTTTAAAAGTGATAATCTATTGTAATAAAGGTGTTTGATTTTTTTTTCAGGTACTTTTTTTATGCAATAAAAATATTGGCGTTTTTATCTGTATACTTTTGAAATGACAAAGATGCACCAGCTCAAACGCCGGGTTTGATCATGCAGGCGCTTGTGCTCAGCCTCACTTTCGGATGATAATACAGGACACAATTTAAAGTTATGTTTAAACCAATAAAACCATTTTTAATTCTTTTACTATCGTATAGTATCAGTGCTAAAGTTACAGCACAGAGCAGCTTACCCCTTTATCTGGATGAAACGAAATCAATAGAACAGCGTATAGAAGATGCTTTGTCGCATATGACGCTGGAAGAGAAAGTAGCTATGTGCCATGCCCAGTCGAAATTCAGTTCGGCGGGAGTACCCCGTTTAGGTATTCCGGAAAACTGGATGACCGACGGGCCTCATGGAATCCGTGCTGAAGTTTTCTGGGATAAATGGGACCAGGCGGGGTGGACGAATGACTCATGTATTGCATTTCCGGCGTTAACCTGCCTTGCTGCTTCATGGAATACAGACATGTCTGCTCTTTATGGGAAAGTGATCGGAGAGGAAGCCCGCTACCGTAATAAAAATGTTTTACTCGGTCCGGGAGTAAATATCTACCGTACTCCACTCAACGGACGTAATTTTGAATATATGGGCGAAGATCCGTATCTGGCTTCTAAAATGGTCGTTCCTTATATACAGGGCGTGCAATCAAACGGCGTGGCTGCCTGTGTAAAACACTTTGCCCTGAACAATCAGGAAATAAACCGCCATACCGTTAATGTGAATGTTGACGACCGTGCGCTTTACGAAATCTATTTGCCTGCTTTTAAGGCTGCCGTACAGGAAGGAAAGGCCTGGGCTATTATGGGTGCTTACAATAAATATAAAGGACAGTGGGCCTGCCAGAATCAGTACCTGTTGAATGATATCCTTCGTAAAGAATGGAGCTTCGATGGAGTAGTGGTGTCTGATTGGGGTGGGGTAAACGATACCAAACAGGCAATTTATCATGGCGTTGATATGGAATTTGGCTCATGGACCGATGGGCTGACGATGGGCACGTCGAACGCTTATGATAATTATTTTCTGGCGAAACCATTTCTCAGGCTATTGCAGTCAGGCGAAGTAAAAGAAGAGGAGGTGGACAGGAAAGTCCGTAATATTCTCCGGTTGGTTTTCCGGACAACGATGAACACGAAACGTTCCTGGGGCTCATTCGGTACCGAAGAACACGCATTAGCAGGCCGGAAAATTGCACAGGAAGGAATTGTATTATTAAAGAACAAAAACAATACCTTACCGATCGATCTTTCAAAAACAAAGAAAATAGCCGTAATCGGAGAAAATGCAATGAAAGTAATGACGGTAGGCGGCGGAAGCTCTTCTTTGAAAGCCAGGTACGAGATCTCTCCGCTGGATGGCTTAAGGAAGCGGACCGGTGCTCAGGCTGAAATTGTGTATGCACGGGGGTATGCCGGCGAAGTATCAAAGGGTCAGGACGGGCTGGGTACCGGACAAAACATTTCGGATAACCGTTCGCCTGAGGAGCTCGTTAAGGAAGCATGTGAGGTTGCAAAAGATGCTGATTTCGTTGTGTTCATCGGGGGCCTGAATAAAAATGACGGACAGGATAGCGAAGGAAATGACAGGGCGTCGTTAGACCTGCCATACGGACAGGATCTGTTGATCAGTGAACTGGCTAAAGTGAACAGGAACCTGGCTGTTGTGATGATTTCGGGAAATGCCGTGGCCATGCCCTGGGTCAACGAAGTTCCCTCTATTGTTCAGGGCTGGTACCTGGGGACCGAAGCAGGAAATGCTTTGGCTTCTGTATTAACGGGAGATGTGAATCCGTCGGGAAAATTGCCTTTTACTTTTCCGGTAAAGCTGCAGGACAACGGAGCCCATAAACTGGGAGTGTATCCCGGAAACAGCGAGGAAACCTACAATGAAAGTATTTTTGTGGGGTACCGCAGGGCAGATAAAGAAAAGATCAGCCCCTTATTCAGTTTTGGACATGGATTAAGCTATACGACATTTCAATATGGCAAAGTGACCGCTGATAAAAGAGAAATGACGGCTGACGGTAAAATTACATTTACCATCAGCGTGAAAAACACCGGCAAGCGGGAGGGTCAGGAGATCGTGCAATTATATATCAGCGATTTGAAATCGTCTCTGCCCCGTCCGGTAAAAGAACTGAAAGGTTTTGACAAGATTAGTTTAAAGGCGGGCGAGGAAAAGACTGTTACATTCACTGTTGACAAAACAGCGTTAAGTTTCTTTAATGCAGATAAACATGAGTGGGTTGCAGAACCGGGAGATTTCGAAGCGCTGATCGGAGCGTCATCAACGGATATTCGCAGTAAAACTGCTTTCAGGCTAAAATAACAGAGTTTATGGGCTGACAAGATTGCGCAGGTTTTTAACGTGGGTGCAATAATTTGTCAGCCGTTTTTCATCCTCCTTTGAAGAATAGTTTTATAGATGAAATGTAAATAATTAGTATTTTTATACAATTTCTGATCGTTAAACCATTTTCAGTTATGAGTAAGAAAATATTAATGCTTGCGGGTGATTTCGTAGAAGATTACGAAGTCATGGTTCCCTTTCAGGCGATGCAGGCTGTGGGCCTGCAGGTAGACGCCGTTTGTCCGGGTAAAAAAGCCGGGGAAGTAGTGGCTACTGCTATACATGATTTTATTGGTTTCCAGACTTATGCAGAGCTAAGGGGCCATAATTTTGCCGTTAATAAGGACTTTGAGGCAGTAAATACCGATGATTATGATGGCTTGTATGTCTGCGGCGGAAGAGCGCCTGAATATATCAGGCTAAATCAAAGGGTTCTTGAACTTACCCGGCACTTTTTTGAAACGAACAAACCTGTTGCGGCTATTTGTCATGGCATACAGATCTTAACTGCTGCAGGTGTAGTGAAAGGCCGTAAGCTTACTGCTTATCCTGCTGTCGGCCCTGAGGTAACAATTGCCGGGGGGCAGTATGAAGAAATCGGGGTTTCGGAGGCAATCACGGAAGGGAACCTTACTACATCTCCTGCCTGGCCGGGCCATCCTGCTATCCTGAAGGAGTTTTATAAGCTATTGGGAATTACGATTTCGGGTAACTGAGCAATATTTATCCAATAGTCTTTCTTTAATTAAGAATCAGCATGTATTTAAAGAGGGACTATTGCTTTATATTTACAGCGATTTTGCCGGTATTATTTTTCCTGAAGACTATTTTTCAACAGGTGAAGAACGACTGAATTCTATTATAACTGATTTATCCCCCAGAGGCAATGAATTTCGATAAAAACTACAAGCGTAATTTAATAACAGGATCACTGATCTCCCTGGTTGTTCTTTTTATTACAACTTCTGCTTCCTGGATAAGTATCGAGCGACTTCTGGAAAGCCAGAAATGGGTGGACCATACCCATGCGGTAATCTTATCCATTGAGAATATAATTTCGAGAACCAAAGATGCGGAAACCGGTCAGAGAGGATACCTTTTAACCGGACAAGCCGAGTTTTTAGAACCTTACAACGGAGCAAAGGAAGATGTATGGGATTCGTTTAACAAGGTAAG
>JAATFW010000021.1 GCA_015654985.1 Sphingobacteriales bacterium
CAAAGTCTAATTTTTCTAGTGATAAGACTTCGAGAATTACTTTAGAAATGTATTCATGGATGCTTAAAAAGTGTGATTTTGTCGCAAATTTGGCTGCTGTTCCGTTTTCCTGTGACGCTTTAATGATCGTATTATTCGGAATATTCATAAAGAGGGCAATAGGTACGTCATCTTTCTTTATTCTTGACGGATTACGAGTTAAAAATTTTGTAATTCGCTCCTCCGATTGCTGTAAGTATGGTATAATTATTGATCCCCTTAAATGAAAATAGATTCGTATATGATCTCCTTTGTAGGTTCCCAAAAAAACAAGAAAAAAGCTTAACTTACTTTCAACAGCCAAGTGCTTCTTAAGAGGTTTAATGCAATCCTGCAATAATGAATGCCAAAAGCTATTTGCATAATAAATGGACGCATTAAATTCGCTGAGTCCTGTAAGCGCCATTAAAGTACGATAATAGGGTTATGAAAATTATTATTTTTATACACTACAGCCTTTCCATAGCCACTTGAATTTACCGAAAACATACTGTTCAAACGGTTCTTTCTCATAATTAGTTTGTTTCGAAGAAGGCTATAGAAAAATATCGCATGCTCCTTTAACCGATAGTCTGTTACTTCTGAAAACATTCGATGTAACCTTCCCTCCTTTTGAATTAACGTATTAAGGTTTCTTGTTTTTTTAAAGTATAGAATTTCACTATTAAAATCAGAAGTGATTCTTACTTCCTCATTTTTTTGAATCCAAGTTCCCTCTTCCCAATTAGATTCTAACAACGAATACTCATCGTTATGCTTATTTATTTCCTGATATAGCGACTTAGGGTGAAAGTTTCTAAAATTATTATCAAGTAACGTTCCTTTAATGTATGCTCCATTGCTTAGTAAAAAGAGAAATACTGAGACAGAAGGTGTTATATAGCGAATGAATAAATATTTTAAATTCATAGCTAGGTACTCGTTTGAAATTCTGTCGAATCCTTTATGACGGACAGCTTCAAGATATTCTGAATTTGATATTAAGCCTCGCCTTAAGCCTAAAGCTTCCAATCTATTAATCAAATCCAGATCTTCAAAACCATAACAAGTCATTCGTTCGTCGAACCCTTTAACTAAAAGAAAGTCCTTTTTCCTCATACAGATTCTCCCAACGACATCCGTAGAAGCAGCTTTGCAAGTTGATAAAAATAGATTTTGTCTCTTATTAAAAACTTCATTAATATAACATGCAAACTCCTTACCTGTAAAATTATCAGCATCAACATTGCATATTATATCTCCATTTGCTAATCTGAATGCTAAGTTTTTAGAGTGACTTCGATTGAAGTACAGCGGGGTAAAAGTCTTATAACATACTAAACGACCATCTCGAAGCTCTTCGCCGAATGTATTATTTACATATAAGTCTAATCCATCGCTTGAATTATAGTCAAGCAAAACAAACTCAACTTTTTGATAATTAATATTGTCCTGTATATTTTTATGTAACGTTTGCTTTAGATGCTGTAGTCGATTCATACAAACGGTACAAAAAGAAATAGTATGCTCTATCATTTCAACCAATCTTTAATTTATAATTTCTGAAAGTAATGACAAAGAAGATATACGATCCCTCTGATTGCCACAAACGTCAGCAACTATTATTTCGGATATTCCAAACATCTCCTTAGTTTCGATTAAAAAGTTAAAACAACCGTTTTGATCTCCACAAAAAGACAAATTTAAGAAAGGAAATGCTCTCTGAGCCATCTTATCCGCGTGCTTTTGTGTTTTTCCGCAAATAACACTTACCATCACACTTATTGGAGGTACGTTATTAGCATCATTGTTTTTGTAGACGTTTCTAATTATTTTAGCCATGGTGTCTATTTGTGGAGCATCCACATTTTTATGACAAATAGAAAGGCAATAATTAAGGTTTCTCTTAATTGCAAAATCGAAATTTCGTAGACTTGTTCCCAATACCCATAAGTCTGGCGAAATTCCTTCATAAGGTGGAGATGCGAAATGTGGATTTGTTTTCTCGGAAAAAGCCGATCTTAAAAACTCGACTTTCTGAAGAAAATCCATTGAATTCTCTGTCGTTTCTCCCATCAGGATTTCGTCCATCTGTTTTGTTGCTGCGCGACCTTGAGCTAAACCCAAGTCTATTCGCTGATTGAATGTATTTGTTAATAACTTATAATTTTCGGAGACTAAAAAAGGATTATAGTAGTTCAGTAAAATGCCTCCACTTCCCACTCTAATTCGGAAAGTGTGGCCAGCAATCAAAGTTAAAATAAGGTCAGTGCCTCTCCACGCCACTTCTTTTGAATGATGTTCACTAACCCAGTATCTAGTAAACCCGAGTTTATCAGCTTTCTCAGCGGTCTTTATAGTTTCCAAAATTCGTTCCATTGAATTTTGCGAATAATACCAATACAAGCCAAGGTCAAGCCACCCAAGTCTTAATTTGAAATCTGAGGGAGTATTTTTCTTCATAGAACTATAGTATTTTATTTTATTAAGGATTTTTTTTCTTCAACATTGAAGTTTGCGAGGTATAATATCGTTCTAAAAAACAATAAAGCAACAATTCGTATTTCCGCTGTTGCGATACGAAAAGCCGATTTATAAACATATGTAAGTAACTATGAAGTAGTTTAAAAATAAGTTGTTTGTCTCCGTTATCTTGAGCCAAAATAGTTTGAATGACATAATGGTCCCGAGTAGCTCTGCTTTCAAAGACTGCTATGGCTTCTTCAATACCATTCGCTGAATCCTGAAGGTCATCCATGTGTGAAAAAATAATTCTTCGATTAGCTCTATATTTATCATTTAAATGTTGTCTAAGAGAAGACTCTCCACCATACTCATTCCAAAAGTTAAAGAACAACTTTGAAGTGAGTTCTTGTTTTTCAGAAGGGCTTAGCAAAAACTGTGTTAAGAAAATATCTATTGCTCTTAGACCAATTAAAATTTTATACTTCAAGCTCTCCTGAGGTTCAAGCATATTTAGAAATTGCAAAACAGCTAAGCTATCATTAAAGAATATTGATTCTGCCTCACCGATTAGTATTGCATTATATCTTTCAACTTCACGCTCATATGTATCTATAACAAGATTGTCAACTACACCATTTTCAAATAAGGGTTGTAACAATCTGTTAAATGCGATATAGAGTTGAACTTGCTTATTAAGATCAGTATTATAAAATCGTATTCGCAAATGAGGCTGAGTGTCACGATATCGAAGAAAAAAAAACTTTTCAAAAATATTATTTCTAATTCCATTTTCTACGAAGGGTAGGATATGTGTTGTAAGAAGGTTTTCAAGTGTCTTAGATCCGACATAAATTTTTATTGACAACCACTCACTTAGAGGAGGAAAACGCCGTCTTAAATACCTTTTGCCGTAATTTTCTCCATCTTCTATTTTTACATTTTTGAGTAAACCAGTAATCTTTATGGGAATGACCACTTCATTAGTAAAAGGTGCACCATACATGTCTTTGACAAAACATTTCTCTTTCGAGAAAAGAAACTCCTCCACAGTAACGGTTTTGAATCTTTTTAGATATCCCAAGAAAAGTTGAATCCCACATTGTTCATTGAAATCGATCAAAAGCTTATTATCACTTTGAACAAACAGCACTTTTTGCGGAATCTTCCATTTTCCTCTGAACACCTCGAAATAATTGAAGTACTCATCAGGCAAGGTTGGGAGGTCTAAAAGGTCTTTCATCTCAATTATCCAACGAGCCTTCTTTAAAATTATATTTTTATATGTTACTCTTGGTAAGTACTTACTCCTAGACAACGGTCCCCAATCCCATACGCAAGTTTTTGCTATTCCTTCAAATTGCAGATCGCATAAAAACTTATAAATTGGAAGACTTTCTGTGCTAAAATTGTGAGCAGTCGAAAGCCTAGGGACAATCCTCTTCTTAAAGCTCGTACTCCACAAAATAAGTTCATTGTTTCTAAGGCTTAATGTTAAATCATTTATAGGAATTTGATATTCTTTATCAATTCCAGATCTTCCAACGTAAGGAATTTCGTATCTTCTTAATATAGGTCTCAGCAAGATATTACCTACTCTGGCTTGAGGTAGATGAGCTATCTCAGCATAAATAGCTTCTTTATCTTCTTCTTCCTCTTCCTCCAAAAGAGCCTTTGTAACTTTATAAAGTTGTTCATCTCCATGAGTAAAGCGGCCTAATAGCCTCCCGGCTGAAGGACCACTAATGTTATCGAGATTGAAAGTAAAATCAGAAGAATCTAATTCTCCTTTATTCCCCAAAAGCTCCCCCAATATATACATACTGCTCGGTAATCGGAGATTTTTAGTTAGATTTTTGAGACTTTGTAGTTCTTTTTCTGTGATCTCAACGTAGCTTCTCCTCTCTCTAATAAACTCGCTGTATTTTCTAAAAGAAAAATCATTGATATGATCGAAGTTAATAGATGAAGAAGTCGAATAGTTCTGGGTTATTCCATTCACCCACTCACTATCGCCGGTCATTTGGTCTTCAATACCTGCATAACCTATGCCCAAATCTGCATCCATAGCAATGGTTAATGGTATTTCTTTCTCGCCAAATCTATCATTAAATTTCTTCTTAAAATCTTCCAGCACTTCGTTTTTCCTTGAAAGAGCTGTAAGGTCTTGTATTTGCGTTAAAACCCGCAGAATCACTTCGCTGTTTATATTACTCATATCAGCTGAAAGAAACAGATCGGTTTGTAATGTATTCTTAGGTACTTCAATATCATTAAATAACTGCCGCAATTTATCTTCGACCTCTTCAAAAAAAGGGATACCCCCTTGCGAATTTTGCAAAAGAGTATTAATAGCTCGTAGTTTTGCTGTCAGATGGTCAGTACCCTCAAGAAGCTTTAAAGAGTCGATAAGTTGAAGTATTGGTTCTTTACCTGTGACAGTTAACTGAAGTTCTGACACTATAACTTGAGAAGACCATAGCTCCAGGACGAATTCTTGCGCTTCGCCAGAGCTTACGTCAATAAAACTTACAAGCTGTGAGACCAATTCCCCCATGGTTTTTCCATCTTTAGAAAAATCAAGTAGCAACAACAAATAATCTTCTTTTTCAATTGATGTCAGTTTATAAATTCTTCTATTGTCTATTGTTACATATTCTGCGTACCTAAATTCATTGAATGTTTCATATAAGCTATTGTTCGGATAAAACCGTAACTGGGATTGAATTGATATTATTTTTTCAATTTTATCAACGATAGCAGAAATATAATTCATGTCGATCCGAACTTTCTTTATATGCTCGTTTGAGTCTCTTAGAATCACAGACGTTGGATCATCAGAAATTTTGGTCACTATACTGCCAGCAAAAGTGCCGTACGGAGTACATCGTGTACAGCTGCGTAACCAGTATTTGAGGAGAGAAAGTTTTATCTTGGCGTTTTCTTTGTTCTGTAGAGATTTATTTCTTTGTATCTCTTGAAGAAATTCCGGCGACGCCAAATGAATACCTTCCAAAAAGATTGGAGGTAATTCAGTTTTGAAATCATAAGCATGGTTCAAGGTTTGCAAAGGAGTTCTTAAAAGCAAGAAATTACAATGATTCATATTTTCCAAGAAATAAGTAAATTCACCACTAAAAGTATTAGTAGTTAGTCGTAAAAATCTAAAGAACTGTCATCAAATAAAAAATACTACCACAGTGATTTAATCTGAAACATGCTAGTATAAAACTCTATCAAGGGAAAATTCCACTATAGTTCTAGGCTTATTTAATCAAGCTTAATTCATTTAAATTTAAAGGCGATCACTAGGCCAAACTGCATAAAACGACTATTTTAATAATTGTACTTCTTATAATGCCAATCCATAAACACCTCGGTTGACCAAAAGACAGCAAACAGTTTAAATAATCTTGGGAGTGCTAATTCTTTCGATAACAAAATAAATGATTTAATTACTGAACTATTTCTATTTAAATAGAAATGTGTGCCTAAACACTTTTTCAACAACACTTAAAAGATAATCATTTAAATTTAATACCTTACATAAGTATGGTCAGTAAGAGCTCTCCCCCACCTGGAGTACATTGTTTACTAGCAAATAGTCCCTGGACCGGTCTCAGATTCGCATCCACAGCTCCATGTACAAACAGCACCAGTGCAATTGTCAGACGTAGGATGACCACCACAACAATCTGGGGTAGTAGAGGCAGTAAGCGGACACCCATAAGTAGCGCCCGTTTCACAAGGGTAGGTGGTACAAGGTCCGGTTTCACCGCCGTAAACTTGACGCATTTGCTGGGTGGTAAGACTTACAATAGTTCCCTTTTTGATCTGCAATTTCGCAGTGTTCAGCTTGAGTTTTTTCATAATGTTAGTTGGTTTATCTAAAGGTATGTAGAAAAAATATGAAATCCAAACATTTTTCTATACAGAAATTCTCCCAACGAACTCAATTTCAGATCATAAGAAAGAGGCGCTATGAATTGTTACAGAAAACATGCTGTTCCCTAAAACTTAAAACTATATACAGGAAAGGGTTTCTTAATTTGACAGAGGACCGATCGAACTACAATAGAATATGCAGGAAGCTGCAGGATCTCATATTGCCTTGGTACTCCAGTCTGTTTCGGAACTGATTAGTCCGCAGAACAGGCAATTCATAATCGATTCTATCCCTATTCCCATCTGTCAGGATATAAGATCATCAGGAGCAGTAACTATAGAAAAGCCCTGAGGTACAGACTGTCAGAGAATATCAACAATAAGTGCAGTAAATAAACGAGCATGCGATTATTATTATTATTATTATTATTATTATTATTCGAACTCGCTGGCATCTTAAAAACTTTTATATATCATCTTTAAATTGACCTCCCCAAAAGCATTTCAGTTCATTATCCTTCAGTTAACGAAACAACCCCTTCTCAACGGGATATATTAAGCAAACATCGCTGATCGATATTCACTTGATAATGGGGATACATTATTTGCTGCGCCAGCTTAAACTCTTCAGACGAAAGGTCGTCGATACGGAACACTGTGCTTAACGTAACTTTTAGGCCACACCTCATGTACTACGTCATTCCAAAACTATGGGAATGTTAAAAGCCGGCATTTAACCTGAATATTAGGAACTTTTTTCCTGTCCATGTTAACGTAGTGACCATTGAGGTATATGCCAGAGCGGATGGTGAGATGAAACTGAAGGCATTAGAAGTCTCGTATCGTGAACTTCATGTGGATGAGGTGCGTAAATGGGAAAATATGGGGTGCAAATTAGTCAAAAACATCACTTGTATATTTTAAGCTATTGCCTTCCAAATTTTAGGACTCTATATATTGCCTCAGTTAATGACATCTTAATCTGTCCAATATTGCTTTTTTTCATACTTACATATTTAGTTAATATGAAAAAGTGAATCAAAAGTCTATTTGTCGTTTTCCTTCAGCATAAGATTGCTATCGATTCGTTCTTTAATGCAGATCAAAATAATATAGATAATATTTGTAAATATACTCTCTTTAAAAGGGACCTCATCCTTTGAATATATTAAATGCAACTTACCGAATAAATTTGCCTATTAAAGGTAGAGTTTTAAGTTCGGTTCTCTCTAACCTCATTATAAGTAGTATATATAATGATATTAAGAGCGTTGCCATTGGTAGACGTAACGCCAATTGCATAGCAATAGTCCAGGAATATGATATTGCATTAATTCCCATCTTAATAAATAAGAGAATAAGCATAATCAACAAGTACTTAAATATTTTTTTCACAGGATAGGGAATCGGGAAATATTTTTGCCCCATAATATACGTTATGACCACCATGGTTGCATAGCAGGCTAATGTAGTCCAGGCGGATGCATACATACCCCAATAAGGAATGAAAAAGTAATTGCCTGCCAGGGTAATTAGGGCACCGAAAATAGTAATATTTACCCCCATATACATGCGGTCGGTTAGTTTATACCATACTGACAAATTATAATATATACCCAGGCATATATTGGCAAACAGAAGTATAGGTACAATACCAAGGCCTGAACGATAGGAAGCACCAATCATGTATTGCCAAAGATCAAGATATAAAGCAGAAAAAAGAAAGGCCAGAGAAAGGGTGATCACAAACCACTTCATAATCCGTGCATAAAGATTAGATGCATTTTTTTCTTTGGATTGGTTAAAGAAAAAAGGCTCGGCGGCCATTTTAAAGGCCTGTATAAACAATGTGATAAATATTGCGAGTTTATAATTAGCCGAGTAAATCCCGACTACGCTTTTAGCATCTATACCTACTGGAAGGAATTTAGCAAGCATTTGCCTATCCATTACTTCGTTTATCATACCAGCAAGACCAATAAAAATCATAGGCGTACTATATAGAAATAACTGTCTCCATAATTTTTTATTCATCTTAAACCTGAAGTCCCTCCATTCTTTAAGAAGGATAAGGAATACAAAAAGATTTTGCAGTATGTTGGCCAGTAAAAGGAAACCTACACGATTATTGCCTCTGTACCATTGTGACAGGAAATCAACAGGATGGTTTTCTACGTATTTAGGTAGCCATACCAGGAAGAGTACAGTAAACAGAATATTGATAATAATACCTGATAGCTTCACAAAAGCATATTTCTTTGGACGGTTCTCTTGTCGCAACTTGGCAAAGGGTATAACGCATAGCGAATCTAATCCTATCAAGTACAAGCACCACATAATGTATTCAGGATGGCCCTGCAGATTCATGAAGTTGTTGATAGTCCCCCGGAAAAAGGATAATAATACGATAAGCACAATGGTACTGATGAGTAGTGAGCCAAATGCAGTCTGGAAAAGTAAATTGCTATCCATTCCGTCCTTATTCGAGAAACGAAAGTAACCCGTTTCAAATCCGTATGTAAATAGAATATTGACCACTGCGATCCACGAATATAGTAAGCTATAATCGCCATAATCACGTACCCCCGATACGTCCGCCATCATGTAAGTAAGAAGAGGCGTGAGCAAATAGTTTAGGAATTTAGCCCCAATATTACTAAGGCCGTACCACGCTGTTTGACTTGCTAATTGTTTAATCACTGTCAATAGAATAAAGATTTATGCACGAATTTAAATAATTAATATCGATTGGATAGTCATTGAAAGCCTATCATTGGCAACTTTGCTTTCTTTCCATCTGAATTATGATTATTACTCTATATATCTCCCAATCTTTCGACACAAAAACATTCAAAAGTAACGGTGCTTTCCGATACTAGAAAGCTGGAGCAGATGGCAGCATTTTGAGGCCAAAGTCAAGTGGAGCGTGATCGGCTACAACATCCGGGTAATGACAGCGGCGGTGCTGGAGCGGGTGAAAAGCCCTCAGGCAGTAGCCTGATAAGAAAAGACAGCTAAATTGCAGGAGGCGTACGCCCTATAAAATCTAAAAATCAAACAAAAAGAAAATACAGCAAAAAGAATGACAGCATCGTAGCAAACCAGCCAGCCCGAAAGCTGAAAAATATCCGGACTTGATTGATTTGCCGTCTTTTTACCGACTTTATAGACGGACACTATTTAGCCAGCTTACAGATTCCCAATGGGAAGATATATCACCGTATTATGTGCCAAGAAAACGAAAAATTCTTTACGAACCGTTCTGAAAGGTATCTTTTTTATGCGCTCCGCACGAAATTTCAGTAGCGAAATCTACCAGCCGGAAATATCTTCTATCGCAGAGCATTTATTATTACTTCTAACTCTGTACCAAGCAGCGAACCATTGAAGAAATTAACATAGTATTGAACAGCCGTACACGCAGGCAGGCCGAAAAGGGTCAAACCTGTTCTTGTATCGTGTAACAACCCGATTATTAAAATAGCACATAGCATCTTAAATCAAGGATATACTCTTTCCTTTGTGCCAGCCCAGTAATAACTTAACACTAGTACATTCTTGAACACCACATACAACCATGCATTATCTCTTAACCGCCGTATCACGCTTCGCTGCAACACTATCGGCTCTTGGTTTTAACGCTTTTGTATTCGTCGTATCCTGAGGCGTAGCAGCCTTTATTTTTTTTGCATCCTCCTCTTTCTTTCCCACTGTGGTCACAACTTTCTTAGTATCAACTGTAACAGCAGTCTTGCCGCCGGTCACCACAGCCTTCTTCCCTCCATCTACCACAGCTTGCTTACCACCCGTCACAACCTTTTTCTTCTGCAGCGTCGGGATAATCTCCTCTTTAGATTTAGGCCGGTCTTTCGGTTTCCAGATAAAACCCTCAAGAATTTCTATATCCTTAGGCATTTTTTCTATCGGATAATATTTGCCCTCCGGCTTCCTTACCAGCATCACACGCTGCAGCTTGTCATTTGCGAATTCCAAACGCATCCGGCTGCTCAGCGAACGGTTCATACCCGTATAAGCACTGTCTTCCAGGGTATAATAAATACTCTCGGCGTTTCCGTCAACAAACATGCTTTTCAGCTTGCTTTCTTCAAAAAGCCCCGTCAGAACCTTCCCCTTTACCTGGTTAAATTTCGTCGAATCGCCCTCGGTACTGACAATAAAGCCGTTATGCTGCAGCAGCATATTATCAAGCTTCCTGTTTTTCATCTGCATATAAATGGTATCTGCTGTAAGCTGCGTACCCTGGGTCCAGATGATCGGATTCCTGTAACATCGTATGATCGAATCAGCATAACTGTAAAATGCGGAATCTGAGCGCGACTGTAAATCCGATTTAAAGATCTTTACATGATGGTAAGCATAGATTACCCTCGTTTTAACGGTATCGGCAGCATCTATACCTTTTTTGTCAACCGAATCCTTATTTAATACCCCCTTTTTTGTTGAATCTGTTCTGTGAACAGTAGCTGAATCAACCTTACGGGCATTTACTGAATCTGTTTTATGACCATTTGCTGAATCTCCTTTGTGAACAGTAGCCGAATCAGCTTTACCAACATTTGCTAGGTCTGCTTTACGAACAGCAGAAGCCGCAGTACGGGCCAGGGTATCGGCAGGCGGAGGCAAAGAGTCCCTGCCCCTGCCAGCAGAATCCAGCTTAACAGAAGACGATGTCGCCCCCGGGGGAACAACACCCGCCGTTTTTACTGAATCAGTTTTTGCTGGCTCCGCCGGGGCATTCTTTTTCCCGAAAAGCTTCCGCTTACGTGCGGGAGCCGCCTTTCCCCCCGGTTCCGCGGGTTTTGCTACAGGTAAAGCAGGCCGGTCTTCTTGTTTTGGAACAATAATCCCTTCGCCTTCCACCACCGGATCCGAATCAACATCCTTGTCTTCCTTCAATTCCTCCTTCACGGCAGGAACAAAGTTTTTCATTGAGATCAGCTTTGTAACCAGTGTATCTGCCGTCATCCAGATAGAATCTACTTTAGCCGAATCCTGTTCCACCTCCATGATAACATAGGCGTTCCGGGTAACAAGGGCACTCTCATCCTTTTTATAATAAATGCCCTGATTGCCTTTAAGAATTACCTTCTGAACTGTATCCTGGAAAGTGATATTGTTTATCGCCTTTCCGAAACCAGTTTTTCCATCATAATAAAGACTATCTCCTTTCAGCGACTTGGTGCCTTCTGTATACAGGTTTTTCTTCCCGAACCAGGCCTGATCTGTCAACGTATTATAGCGGCCGTTTTCTGTATAAAGCTTAGATTGTTTATTCTGCCCCTTACCATAAATGTTTGTGGGGCCAAAGAACCACGAAACTTTCGAGGTGGTATTGTATTTAAGGGTATCCGTCTTAATCAATGCATCGGGAGTGTTAACAACCACATCATATCTGAAATATGCGTCGCGCGAACTGGCAAAATAATACCCGTTCTGGCTGGTAAGCACATTCTGGCCGTTCTCAATCTTTCCGCCGCCAATGTAAGTACCAATACGGGAACCCATGTTATAGGTCAGGTGATTCGTTGTTAAGATAGCATCCTTATCAATCATGCGCACATTATTGGTAAGGATAGCAACACGCGAATTTCCGTCATAATTAAGAAGATCAGAATAAATGACAGTCCCGTCAGGCTGTGTAATAACCACATGCCCGAAAGCATCAAAAGCATTTCCTGCCTGATTGTAATCAGCGCTGTCGGCAGCAAGGGTAGAACCCTCATGGGCGAATACAGGCCTGATAAACCGGGCGGCAGAATTTGTTCCCATGCCTTTTACCCTTTCAGAACTTGTAAGCTGGATCTGGCTCCTTCTCTGAGCAGAAAGCTGTAAAACCGTAAGCAGCAGAATAAAAAGAAAAACAATTTTTCTCACCATGCAAAAGTACATCAAGTTTTTTAAGCTACACACAGACGGATAAAAATAGCGAGGCGGCTGGTCCTTTTTTTTTACCTTGCAATTTGTATAACTAAAACAGGCTTTATCTAAAGGATATTGAATAATTTTCATCTATAAAACTGTTTCTCAAAGACCGGGGAGAGACCGGTAGATTGCTTTTATATGCACTTTATGTATTTTGCATATAAAAGCAATTTATCTAAGTTTGAAAAATGTTACCAACTGATCGATTTCTTGCATTTATCCGGCAGCACCATCTGTTTGAACCGTCAGATAAAGTGCTTCTGACTGTAAGCGGCGGCAGAGACTCGGTACTGATGACATACCTTTTTAACAGTGCATCCCTTAATTTCGGAATAGCACATTGCAATTTCAGTCTCCGGGCCCACGAATCCGACGAAGATCAGGAATTTGTAAAAGAACTTGCCCTCGGCTTTAATGTCCCTTTCTTTAACACCCGTTTTGAAACGGAGGCCTATGCTGAAAATAACCACATCTCAACACAAATAGCAGCCCGGCAACTGCGCTATAGCTGGTTCGAAAAAATAAGGAAAGAAAACCAGTATCAGTATATTGCCGTGGCGCACCATCAGAGTGATGCAACAGAAACAGTATTGCTTAATCTCGTAAGGGGCACCGGCATCTCAGGGTTACATGGAATTCTTCCCAAAAGAGGAACGGTTATCAGGCCTCTCCTTTTTCTTTCAGGAACAGAAGTAAGAGAACTGATTGCCCTCCACCATCTTCCATACAGGGAAGATAGTTCTAACCTTTCGGCAAAATATGCACGCAACAAGATCAGGCTGAAAGTTATTCCTGTCTTAAAAGAATTAAATGCCGGTCTGGAGATAACATTTGCTGAAAACAGCAGGCGGTTTGCCGAAATTGAAGAATTCCTTCACAACCAGGTCCTTGCCCTGAGAAAAGATCTTTTTAAAGTAACTTCACCCGACGAGATAACTATCCCGCTGCATCCGTTAAAGGAGCTAAAACCCCTTAAACTCCTGTTATTCGAACTTTTCAGGCCTCACGATTTTTCAGAAACAACAATTTCTGATCTGATCCGGGCATGGGGAGGGCAACCCGGCAAGATCTTCGAATCATCCACACATACCCTGCTGCTCGACAGGGAACAACTGATCCTGAAAAAAAAGTTGTCATCTGAAACTCCCGATGTTCCCATTTTTGAACAAAGCAGATCGGTAAGCTGGAAAAACAGTACTTTCACCTGTTCTTTTTCCGATCCGGGGCAGGTTCATATTGAAACAGATCCCGGAATAGCATATTTTGACGAGGGGTTGTTACAATTTCCCTTAAAATTACGTTTATGGAGAAAGGGGGATTATTTTTATCCGTTTGGGATGAAAGGAAAAAAAAAGCTGAGTGATTATTTTACCGGCCTGAAACTTTCACTTTTCAGAAAAGAAAATATACCGGTTCTCGAAAACGGGAATGGTGATATACTCTGGATAGCGGGATACCGTTCTGATAACAGATATAGAATCACATCCCGCACACAAAAAGTTTTTATATTAGAAAAGCAAAATAATAATGAGCAGTAACGCCACTTTTACAGAAAAACAATACCTGGGAAGGGATTATAACAGAATAAGCATAAGGCTTGTCATGATCCTGTTCTGCTTTACCGCCTATTATATCAATTATGAGAGGGACCGCAATGGCGAACTGTTCCTCCTTGTTGGCAGTTCTATTTTAATCGTCTCTGTCCTGATGCTTTTTATGGTCCATTACCGCACCACCGTAATAAATAAAAGCGTAATTCTCGACGGATTATGGACTACCCGGCTCGTTAAAATAGACCTCAACAGCATCGTAAAGGTAACAAGGACCAAATATAGCTCTTACGTCATCAATAATCCTGTTTACAATCTCCACACCGGTGGGAAAGTACGTTTTTATGCAGGCGGGAAAGAAGCAATTTCTCTTACCGACCGTGATGGGCTTGAATATATAATCGGAACTCTCTGTCCCGAAGAGTTTGAGGCCGCAATTAAGCAGGAAATGAAATAGAATTCCGGATAAAAAGATCACCGCCCCGATCATTCCAGCAAGTAAGCTCAGGGCCATTTCCCTCACAAACTCAAAAGATCAGGATTACAAGATGCATTAAAATATTCGCGTAAACACCTGCAAGCATATCATCCATCATTACCCCTGTACCGCCGGGCAGGTCCTCCATTTTCCTGATATAAAGAGGCTTTACAATATCAAAAAAACGAAAAAGCACCAGCCCCGTAAGTAAATAATACCAGGTTGGCGGGATAAATAACATAGTAAGCCACATTCCCGCCACCTCATCAATAACCACCCTGTAGCTATCTTTGCCCCAGTACTTTTCTACCTTATTACCCGTATAAATTCCAGTTAGCAATATAAAAAGCATCAGTAAAACAGCCGGTACCGGATGTACGGTCAGGTGATACGAAGAGCTAAACCAGATAAAAAGACAACAAACCACAGAGGCAACGGTACCTCCTCCTTTAATATATCCGATGCCAAAAACTGTCGAAATAATTTTATTCACTGTAATGCCCGGGTCTTTCCCGCTTTTAAAAATCTTTCCCGCTTTTAAATTCATTATAAGATCTCATTCCCTTCCTTCAACACATCTTCCGCCCGTTCCGCCACCTCCGCTTCTTCAGAATTATGCCTTTCAGGAAAATTAAAAAGCAGGGAAGTTAATACCGGAACGACGAATATTGCCACAGTAAATAACGATACAAATAAGTCCGTTTTCTCACTTTCCAGCAACCTTGAAACCGGTGACTCCGGATAAAAGTGCGTTAAAACAGAAGCAGAGAGTTTAATTCCAAGCACTCCGATAACAATAAACGCTACCGTTTCAAGAAAGGTAAACTGTTCCATAAGCTTAACAAAAGTCTGCGCCACAAACCGCATTGCCAGAATGCCGGTAAAAACCCCGGTATATATTAAAAAAAGATGATCAGTAAATGCAACAGCAGCAAAAACATTATCTATAGAAAATGCCAGGTCCATCATTTCAACCAGAGCCACAGTGGCCCAAAAAGTTCCGATCATTCCAACGGTCGACCGGTAAAACCAGTTCCCGCTTTTATCGATAACCTCATCCTCATTTTTTCCGCCCCCGGCTTTTTCTTTAAAATAACTGAAAGCCAGGTATAACAAATATAGTCCCCCTAAAGGTTTCAGCCACCAGATCTTAACCAGCCATGCAGCCAGGAACAGGCAAATACCCCTGAACACATAAGCCCCTATTATCCCATATCGTAATGCTTTATTTCTTTGCTCTTTGGGTAAGTCCATTACCATGGTAGCCAGAACAGCCGCATTATCAACAGAAAGCAGGCTTTCAATTACTATTAAATTTAAAATAATAAGTAATCCTGCCTGAATATCGTCACCTAAAAAACTATGTAAAAGATCCATTTTTCATTAACATTCCAGATAGATCATGTCATATCTGCAAATCTAAAAGAAGCAGCAGATCTTTATAGGAAAAACGGAAATTAAACCTCATTATGCATAAATCTTATAAATAAAAGAGATCACCTGTTTTAAACTCGCAAAAGAATTAGCCCCTGAAATCATATTTACATAATGAGCCAGTTTTCAATTGCAGCATAACGATCAGACAATTAATTGCTTACATTTTCAACCCTATCTCCCTTAACCTCTCATCAAGATATTCCCCTGCCGTCATATCGCTGTAAGCCTTCGGATGATTTTCATCAATACAGATCTCCAGGCAGGTAAGGTCCATATTTAATTTCGGATGCAGAAAGAACGGAACCGAATACCGCGACGTCTTCATCTGTTCACGCGGAGGGTTAACCACCCTGTGAGTAGTAGATTTCAGCTTATTGTTCGTCAGGCGCTGCAGCATGTCCCCAACATTTACCACAATATCTTCCACCTGCGCCTTTACCGGATACCAGTCGCCATTACGCGTTAATACTTCCAGCCCGTCGGCACTGGCGCCGATCAGCAGAGTGATCAGGTTAATATCTTCATGGGCGCCCGCCCTTACCGCATCAGGAGAAAGAGCATCCGGATCATCAATCGGGAAATAATGGATAGCCCGGAGGATAGAGTTGCCGTTATGAACCTTATCTTCAAAATAGCTTTCATCCAGTCCCAGAAACACCGAGATCGCTTTTAAGAGGTATCTTCCTGCTTTTTCAAGCCGCTGATAAACTTCAAGCGTCACTTCATTAAAACGGGGCAGCTCTTCAACTTCAATATTATCAGGATACTGCTCTTTAACAGGATCACCGTCGGTAACAGTCTGCCCGCGCTGCCAGAATTCTTTCAGGTCCGGAACTTTAGCATCTTTTGCTTTCTCCTTTCCCTTGGCCGTATAACCTCTCTGACCGGCAAGCTCCGGCTTTTCATATTTCCGTTTCAGTTCCTCCGGGAGGGAGAAGAACTTTTTAACCTCCGCATATAATTCGTCCATCAGTGCCTGCGTCATACCATGATTGGCAATAGTCACAAATCCGGTTTCTGTAAAAGCCCTCCCAAGGTCGTCAGAGAATTTTTTTTTCCGTTCCGCTGTTCCGTTTACATAATCCTTCAGATCTAAACGGGGAATATTTATTTCACTCATAAATGTAATTTTAATCTAAAGATACGCTCATTTTTCATCTTTTAGCTCAAAAAACATTTCCGCGGGTGCCTCAAATTTCTTACTTTTGATTAACTATCAACTCTATAGAGAATGCAAGGTTTTAGAACAGAGCTGGAGAATCCACTGGTACAAAAAGATATTATAGAGCTTGAACGGAAGATCAGGCTATTCAGGGAAGGCAAAATACACGAGGAAAAATTCCGCAGCCTGAGGCTTGCCCGTGGTGTTTACGGACAAAGACAGCCCGGTGTGCAGATGATCAGGATCAAACTGCCTTATGGCAGGCTGACCACCCAGCAATTATACAGGATATCCGATGTATCTGATACCTATGCTACCGGAAACCTGCACATCACCACCCGGCAGGATATCCAGCTCCATTATGTGAGCCTGGAACGCACCCCCGAACTGTGGGCAGAACTTGAAAAAGATTCGGTAACATTACGCGAAGCATGTGGAAATACCGTCAGGAACGTTACGGCCTCACCAATGGCAGGCGTTGATCCTGATGAACCTTTTGATGTAACTCCTTATGCTCATACCTTTTTCGAATACTTTTTAAGAAACCCTATCTGTCAGGATATGGGCCGTAAATTTAAAATATCATTCTCTGCCTCTGAAAAGGATACAGCCTACGCTTTTATGCACGACCTTGGCTTTATTCCCAAAGTAACGTATGAAAACGGACAGGAAATCCGCGGCTTTAAAGTAATGCTGGGCGGCGGATTAGGCTCACAGCCCCATATTGCCGAAAAGGTCACTGATTTCATGCACGAAGATGACATCATTCCTTTTGCCGAATCCGTAATCAGGATATTCGACCGCTATGGCGAACGCGCAAAAAGAAATAAGGCCCGCTTAAAATACCTGATCCAGGAAATCGGGAAAGAAGCATTCCTTGAACTTACAGAAAAGGAACGCCTTGCCCTTAAAAATAGAACTTACAAAATCGACCACGCCGGCGCACAACCCGTACTCCCGCAAACAATATTTCCTGTTCCCGAAATAAAAGACCCTGCGAAATACGAAAAATGGTTGCGCTCCAATATTTTCCCTCAGAAACAGGAAGGCTATGTAGCGATCGGGATCAGGGTCCAAAACGGAGATGTAAAAACTCCTGTAGCCCGTAAATTCGCCGAACTTGTAAAAGAAGCAGCGGCAGACGATATCCGTCTCACCAATACGCAGGGAATTCTGCTTCGCTTTGTCAAAGAAGAAAACCTTCCCTATGTTTTTGAAAAGCTTGATGCGTTGGGACTTGCAAGGCCCGGTTTTGAAAGCATGGCAGATATTACTTCATGCCCCGGAACCGATACCTGTAATCTGGGCATTTCAAACAGCACCGGCATCACACGTGAGCTGGAAAGGGTAATGGAAGAAGAATACCCCGGGCTGGTCTATAATCGCGATATTACGATAAAGATCAGCGGATGTATCAATGCTTGCGGCCAGCATGCCATAGCAGCTATAGGTTTTCATGGTTCGAGTATGAAAATCGGTAAAATGGTGGCTCCCGCACTGCAGGTATTGCTCGGCGGTGGCCCTACAGGCAATGGTGAAGGAGTGGCCTCTGAAAAGATAATTAAGGTGCCCAGCAAGCGCGGCCCCCAGGTACTCCGGACTTTGTTGCAGGATTACTTTGCCAATGCTGAAGAAGGCGAACTCTATAACCACTACTATAATCGCCAGGGAAAGATTTATTTCTATGACCTTCTGAATCCTCTTGCCAAACAGGATAATATCACTCCCGACGATTTCATCGACTGGGAACATAGCGAAGCTTATAAACCGGAAATCGGCATAGGCGAATGCGCCAGCGTAATGATCGACCTGGTAGCCACCCTGCTTTACGAAGCCGAAGAAAGAATTGAATGGAGCGCCGGAGCTTTTGAAGCCGGAGAATATGCCGACTCCATTTACCACGCTTATACCGGGTTTATCAATTCGGCGAAAGCATTACTCGTTTCCGAAGGAATTAAAACAAACACCCAGGCCGGCATCGTAAGAGATTTTGATCTTCACTTTGTCAATACAGGCAAAGTCAGCCTGCCCTCTACTTTTAACGACCTCGTTTACCAGTTGAACCAGCAGGAGCCCACAAAAGAGTTTGCAGAATATTACCTTCGGCAATCCCAGTTGTTTAATCAGCAACTGGCCGAATTAAGGAATGCGCAGCTTGCCGAAGGACAGGTGAGCTGAGGTGCAGGCTGAAGGTTGAAAGTTGAAGGTTGAAAGTTGAAAGTTGAAAGTTGAAAGTTGAAGGTTGAAGGTTGAAAGTTGAAAGTTGAAAGTTGAAAGCTGAAGGTTGAAGGTTGAAGGTTGAAGGTTGAAGGTTGAAAGTTGAAAGTTGTGGGTTGAAAGTTGAATGTGCAGAAAGGTTGAAAGTTGAAGCGTGCTACAGGAATTCATAGGAGGACAGAAATGAATAAAACGAAACCACGCGGGCAGACAAAGCCGGATAAGGATCAGGTTGTCTCCAACTATGTATCGGATATTTCAGATACTTCAGATCTTTCGGATGCTTCCGGGAATATTTCCAAAGGAAACACCTCTGTTAATCCCGGGCCTGAAATCCATTCACGCCCTCTTCCTCATAAGTACCATGCAGTCCACACACTGCAACCAGTAAGCCAGGAAGATCCTGCAACCTTCAACCCGCAACCCGCAACCAGCAACCCGCAACCCGCAACCCGCAACCCTCAACCCACAACCTGCAACCCACAACCTACAACCAGCAACCCGCATCCCACCCCGAGCAACCTGCAATCTTCAACGGCTAACCCCACCACC
>JAATFW010000034.1 GCA_015654985.1 Sphingobacteriales bacterium
ATAATGAAACGAGCTGGATTGACTGGGGCAGAAAAGAGGAGATGGCTGCCCACTTCGAATTTATAAAACAGCTTATTGCCTTCCGGAAAAGACATTCGTCTATTGCAAGAAGCCGTTTCTGGCGGCAGGATGTTACCTGGTATGGCTGTAAAGGGCCAATATCGTTTGTTAAAGATCTGAGGTCTTTTGCGTGGTCGCTTTCGGGCAAAGCATTTAACGAACCTGATCTGTATGTAATGGTAAATGCTCATTGGGAGAACCAAAAATTTAAATTTATGGAACAGGGGCCCTGGAAAGCTATTATTGACACTTCTATAGATTCTGCCGAAGGCTTTATCAATGAAGAAAGTGCGCAGATCTTTAATCAGCCAGTCTATTCTGTTAACGGACGATCAGTTGTTGTATTCATCAGGTAGTTCCTGGTTCTCCTGTTGAACAGAATTACTGCTATCCCTGATAGTCCAGATAAAAATCAGAGTCAATACTAATGAGATGAGCTGATAGTACATATCCATAGTGCCTTTTTGTGTATTAAAACGATTAATGCATTAAAACAACAAGGTATTCCTTTTTCTCTTTAAATCAGAAGCTATTCATGTCTTGAGGGCATGAATAGCACAACGTAATTTTTACCCCTGCATAAAATTAAATAATTATCCTGATAATTTCATAGAGCAGAAATTAAAAATTTATTTACGATGTTTTATGTTTATAATGTGGTTTACATTCTCGTTATATAAATAATTTGTTCTGTACAAACAAAGGAAATATGATCCTGAAATAAATTGATCAGGATCATATTTGTTAAATATTATAATGAATATCCCAGGCCTCCAGATAATCAGCAACTTTTTTTATGAACATCCCTCCTAATGCACCATCGACTACTCTGTGGTCATACGACATTGAGAGAAACATTTTATGCCTGATTGCTATTACATCTCCATATTCAGTCTCTATTACAGCAGGTTTTTTCTGGATAGCGCCTATTGCCAGAATGGCCACCTGGGGCTGGTTGATAATAGGAACTCCCATTACATTGCCAAAAGAACCAATATTTGTAAGGGTAAAAGTACCGTCTTTCACCTCGTCGGGCTGAAGTTTACTGTTACGGGCCCTGACAGCAAGATCATTTACAGCCCTGGTAATGCCTACAAGATTCAACTGATCTGCATTCTTTATAACAGGAACAATCAGGTTCCCGGAAGGCAGGGCTGTTGCCATACCAATATTTATATCCCTGTGTTTTATAATCCGCGTGCCATCAACAGAAACATTGATCATAGGCATATCTTTAATCGCTTTTGCTACTGCCTGGATAAAAATTGGCGTGAAGGTGATTTTTTCGCCCTCTCTCTTTTCAAAGGAAGTTTTAATCTTTTCCCGCCATTTAACTATATTGGTAACATCGGCCTCAATAAATGAAGTAACATGGGGCGCTACGCGTTTGCTCATGATCATATGTTCGGCAATGAGCTTTCTCATGCGGTCCATCTCAATTATTTCGTCGCCGGCCGAAACAGAGAGTGAAGGAGCCGGTGATGCGCTTATTTGTTTTTCCGGCACGTACTCTTTGGAAAGGAAACCTGAGGGGATACTTTCCGGCTGAGGCTGATATGATACATCCTGCTTTTTATGTTTAATAAATTGTAAGATATCCTGCTTCGTAACACGGCCTTCTGCACCTGTTCCCTGGATCTGATCAAGTTCTTCCAAAGAAATGCCTTCTTCAGCGGCAATACTTTTAACCAGCGGAGAGTAGAACCTGGATGTATTCTGCTCTGTATTACGAAAACCGGCATTTATCTCCCTGTCGTCAATCTGCTGCATACCCGGTACAGCGTCTGCAATAACGGTATCCGATATCGTTGATGGTATAGCCTGTTCAGCCTGTTTTGAGGCTTGCGGATCAGTATCGTCCCCGGTTTCTATGATCGCAATAACAGAGCCTACATGTGCTATTTCGTCAGGATTAATGAGTTGCTTCACGAATTTTCCTGAGACAGGAGAAGGGACTTCTGAGTCAACTTTGTCTGTGGCTATTTCAACAACAGGTTCATCTTCCTCAATGGTATCACCAGGATTTTTAAGCCATTTGGTGATAGTTGCTTCTGCAACGCTTTCTCCCATTTTCGGAAGTAATAATTCAAATTGAGCCATATTATATTAATTGGTATCCGGTGCAAAAATAAAGCTTTTTAGAACTTAAGCAGGTTCTTCCCTTATTAATTTAAGAAGTAATACAAGTGCGTTTACGGCAGCGCGCTCAATATTCTGCAACCGCCTTCCGGGGAACTGAAATTTCCTGGTTAAAACCCTGTTTTTATTTGCAACAGCAATCCATACAGTACCGGTTGGTTTTTCAGGTGTGCCTCCCCCGGGGCCGGCTATTCCACTAACGGAAATTGAATAATCCGACTTGTAATTCTTTAATGCGCCTTCAGCCATTTCTTTAACCGTTTCTTCGCTTACAGCCCCGAAGGCAGTAAGAGTATCTTCTGAAACCCCGAGCATACTTTTCTTTAATTCGTTAGAATAACTTATAGCTCCTCCGAGAAAAACTTCGCTTGATCCGGGATGCTGTGTCAGCAGGTGAGATAAATATCCTCCGGTACAGCTTTCTGCTACCGAAAGCTTCAAACCTTCCGCGTGCATATAATCAAGAACTGCCTTTTCTAATGGTTTATCCTCATTAACCACAACAAATTCGGGTACAAGAGCAACTATCTGATTTGAATAGTATTCTACTTCCTTTTTAAGCCTGTTTTCATCTTCGCCGTAAGCACTTAAACGAAGCCGTACCTGTCCCAGCTTTGGCAGATACGCCAGCTTAATATAAGAAGGCAATGAATTTTCTACAGGCGCTATTGTTTCGGCAAGAAAAGATTCGCCAATTCCGGCGGTAAGAATGTTGTGATGTACAATAGCCGATAAATTAAAATGTGCTTTAAGTCTTGGGATCACCTCCTCTTCTGTAAGGTACATCATTTCGAATGGCACACCAGGCATGGAAACATATACTTTTGACCGGTGCTCAAACCACATACCGGGAGCAGTACCATTCTTATTCTGTAAGACTATGCAATTTTCAGGAACATCTGCCTGGCTCTCGTTAATCTCAAGGATCGGACGGTTATGAGAGGATAAGATCCTTCTGACATTTTGCAGGGCCTGTTCATCTCTTCTGAAACCAACATTAAAATACCCTGCAAGGGTTTTCTTGGTAATATCGTCTTTAGTGGGGCCTAATCCACCGGTAATTATAATGAGATCAACTCTTTTTGAGGCTGCATTGAGAGCTTCGAGGATATGATCCCGGTCGTCGGATACAGAGCTGATCTGTTTTACCCTGATCCCGTTCTCATTTAACTTCTGCGCTATCCACGCAGAATTCGTATCAACTATCTGGCCGATCAGAATTTCGTCTCCGATAGTTATTATTTCTGTTAACATTTCTAATAGTAATTTAATGGAAGAGAACTTCTTTTACTCATTTTCAGGTCCTGAAGGATTGAGGCCCGCACCCGTATGTCGAGGCTGTAACTTTTATACATTCCGAATGGCGTCCAGCGGAAGGCCATGTCCCAGCAGTGCAGATCTCTGTTAATAGAGAACTGCGTCAGGCTTATTTCTTTTGCGCGGAAATCATAACCGGAGGTGAAGTTAACTTTCCATTTAGGTGTGAGACTAAAGTCTCCGTTAAAATTCAGAGTATTTGTTATAACAGACCTCAAACCATCATTGGAGTAGTTTAAGCTATAGGAGGCACTGAAGTTCCAGGGAATGTCAAAATCGACATAGTAATTTGGATTATTCAGGATACTTTTGATATCCTGCTGCTGCGAAGGGGTAAGATTTGGATCATCCTGTTTATCCCTTAACTGTTCATTCCTCTTAGCGAGGGCTGACGAGTTGAAGCTAAAATCGGTGGAAACATTAAAACTTGAAAGCCGGGCCAGTTTGCCCTGCTGAAATAAGTAACGGTTAATCCTTCGTGGTGACCCATTTATCTCTATTACTTCGTAGGGATCAAAAGAGCCGCCGAAGTTTAACCCGATCTTCTGATTAAAGAAAGCTGTCCTTCCGCTAAAACTGATCGTGGATAATTTCATTGAATCGGCTACAAAATTATAACTGCCCGAAAAATTCAGTCCCTGAATTATGGGAACATTCCGTGTTGCCGTGCTGGTGTCACTCTTGGAACGTTTTTTTGCTTCAATAGTATTGTCAAGTGAGAAATTTATAGACGCAGAACGGCCGCTGCCCGGCCCTCCATAAACCGTATTATCAAAAATTGAGTATCTTCTATAGCCAATGGAATTTCTGATAGAGTCGTTATCCGGAAGTCCCTCAACATCCTTGAAAAAGCCAAATTTCGGACTGCTGAAATCCGGACTATAGCTGAATCCTACATTTGGCGACATCACGTGTCTTATAGCGATCAGGTTTCCCTTTTTGAACTTATACATTCCATATATCTTGGTTGAAAGGCCTCCGCTAACGCTATAATTATAATTTCTTGCAAACCCCTGCATCGTATCAATTTTAATACTTGTTGGAAGAGAGGGATCATATGATTTCCTTATTGTTTGAAAGGTCCAGCGCTCTGTATAATTAACACTTGTATTGAACTGAAGGACTTTCAGGGCATTTAAAGACATGCTAACCGGAATGTTATGCTGAAATCCATTCCTGAATTTACTCAGGGTTTCCTTACTGAACACCTGGGATTCCTGTCCCGAAAAAGCATTCTGTCCTTCCATACTGTAGCCGATAGCAATCTTCTGATACCACTTTTGCTCCCCAGCTCTATTTTTAGAATCAAAAGGGTTGATCTGCTGGGTAAGCCCCAGATTAAATCGCGGCAACATTAAATCAACCTGCTTTGTTGATAAATCCTGGCTATGACTTAATGCTGAAGAAAACGAAAATAAACCGTCGAGCAACGTAGTGGCATATGAAATACTCGACGACATATTGTTCCTTACCAGAGAATTATAATCATATGTTCCATTGGCGGCCGTTTGCTGGAAATATGAGCTAGTTCCAAAGTTAACATTAGCAGAAAAAGTGGTACCCGGATTGGCGGCCTGATCCTGGGAGTGCGTCCATTGAATATTAAACTGTTTGGAAGCCCTGCTGCTCGGAGTCCCTTCAATCCCATTGGGGTCTTTGGTAGAAGCATAACTTAAATTTACATTTCCACTGTACTTGTAGTTTTTCTTATACCTTCCTATTGTATTAACATCATACGAGCCTTTGCTGTATATGGTACCGGTTATGTCGGCATCCCAGTAATCGTTGATCCCAAGATACCAGCCTATTCCCTGCATATAGAAACCCCGGTTTGCATCCTCTCCAAAAGTAGGAAACCTGAATCCTGAAGCCCGTTTATTCGTCTTGGGGAAAAAACCAAAAGGCAACCATATAGGCATGGGAATGTGCTCAATTTCAAGATAGGCTGATTTTGCTATAATCTGTTTCTCTGTAATAATACCTTTCTTTATATGGATCCCAAAGTGGGTATATGGTTCGGGTAAACTACATGTACTATAGATCCCGTCCTTCAGAAAACCTTCATTATACTCATTTTTCTTAAACTGCTTTGCCTGGAGATAGCCCTCATCAGCGGAGGTAGCAGAGCCAAAGGCCTTTCCTTTCTTGGTTTCAAAATTGAAAAGAAGCGAATCAGTGGTTACCGGGTCATCAGCTCCCTGCTTAAAAATAGGCCTCCCGCGGTATACCGAATATTTATCGTATATGCCTTTAGCAAACAACATCTTACTTTTCTGATCAATACGTATATAATCAGCATCCAGTTCCAGTTCCTCGTAATAGATCCGGCCTTTCCCGTATAAATAAATAGTATTTCCATCAATACTGAACCTTATTGAGTCTTCAGCCGTATACTTAATTTCAGCACTTAGTCCTGTCGCTGTTTTTATATTAACGGAATCTGTACCGACAGTATCCTTCCTGACAGAGTCAATTTTGACTGTATCTGTAATGGATGTGTTTATTCGCCGGGGCGGTTGTTGTGCTGACAGGCTGAATGCTGCGGATAGTAACAAAACAATAAATGTGTATCTCACAAAAAAACTTCTGACGGATTTCAAATTCGATGATGAATATTATTTTTGTAATGTATATTACACTCCAAAATTAATGAAAATAATGCCATTGAAAAGATTAGTTTATGGTTTGCTCATTTTGTTTCTCGTTTTCCCTTTTGTTTCATTCTCTAATAACTCTGAAATCCCCCCCTATCGTATAAAAACAATAGTAATTGATCCGGGGCATGGAGGAAAAGATGGAGCAACGCATGGTTTGCTGGCAAAAGAAAAAGACGTGGCATTACAGGTGGCCCTGCGTTTGCAGAAAATAATTACTGATAGTCTTCCCGACGTGAAGGTTGTTCTCACGCGTTCTGAAGATGTTTTTATTCCTTTATATGAACGTATTGGTCTTGCCAACAAAATAAAAGCAGACATGTTCATCTCCATTCACTGTAACTCCATGCCAGCCAGTATGAGAAATCGTTCGGCTACACGCGGTGTTGAGACATTTGTATCAGGTTTCGGGCGTTTGGGCGAACAAAATACTGCGATCCTTGAAAATGCCTCAATTCTTTACGAAAAAGATTATAAAGAAAACTATGAAGGGTACGACCCAAAAGATCCTGAAAGTATGATCATTTTTTCTTTACTGAAGAATGCTTACCGGGAACAGAGTATAAAACTGGCAACCATGATCCAGAATGAGTATATTAATACAGGCCGGATAGACCGGGGAGTGAAAGAACAAAGCCTGGCAGTGCTTGCTAAAGCCGGGATGCCGGCAGTGCTGACGGAAATAGGATTTATAAGCAATCCTGAAGAAGAAGAATATATCACTTCGGAAAGCGGGCAGAACGAAATTGCCGGATGTTTGTTAAAAGCCATCAGGAGATATAAGAAAGCGGTTGAAATAGAGTAAATTTATTGAATAATTAAATTTATATTTATATCATTTGAAACCTTCACGGGCTCTTAGAGTTTATTCTTTCAAAGTAAACAGTAAATGAAATCATCATGAGTTTTTGCAGAAGATCACAATCGGGAATGAACTTAGCGAAGCGTTCTCTTGAACACTGCTGAAAATAAATAACAGAGAGAAAAATAAAGTGCTCATGATAGCTTCATTGCCATTAAAAACAAATTATACTAATGAAAATCACAAACGAAACTAAGGTTGGCATACTGACAGCAGTCGCAATTACTATTTTAGTCCTGGGATATAGTTTTCTTAAAGGTAATGATGTTTTCTCCCGGGAAAAAGTATTTTATGCGGCTTACGATAATGTGGAAGGCCTTGCAATATCTAACCCTGTTCTTGTGAACGGGTTCCAGATAGGAAGGGTATCCAATCTGACTTTAATAGAAAATGGCCAGATTATGGCTCAGCTTAAAATAAAACCAGATTATGAAATCCCCGTTAATACGGTTGCGAGCCTGGAAAGCACCAGTCTGCTGGGAAGCAAAGCCATTGTTTTTGAACTTGGCAATAGCGGCACATATGCTGTGAATGGTGACACCCTGAACGCAAATATCCAAAAAGATCTGCTTCAGCAGGTTAAACCAGTTCAACAGAAAGCAGAAGCTATGATCAGTCGTCTCGACTCTATTCTGACTTCTTTAAATAACACTGTAAGTCCTGAATTTCAAAAGAATTTTAACAATAGTTTTGCCAGTATAGCACATATCCTTCAAACACTTGAATCCACTACCCGTAAAGTAGATGGCATGGTTGGCACGCAAAGCAACCGCATAACCGCCATTTTTGCCAACATGGAATCCATCTCCGGAAACCTTAAAAATAATAATCAGCGTATTACGGCGATCATGTCGAACCTTCAATCCGTTACCGATCAGTTTGCAAGGGCAAACTTTGAAAGGACCATACAAAATGCAGATAAAGCGATTGCCGATATGCAGACAGCAGTAGATAAGGTAAACACAGGAAAGGGATCTTTAGGCAAGCTGATCAATGATGACGGATTATATAATAATCTTAATAACGCGGCAAATAATCTGGATAACCTGATGCTTGATCTTAAAGCACACCCGGGCCGCTATGTTAGCTTCTCGGTATTTGGAGGAAAAAAAGACTAAGCGTCAGAGAAGGATCCTAATGGTATTATATTGCAAAAGTATGACCCTCAAGGGCCAGGTATGAATTCGGGAAAATACTTCTGGCTTCCTGCAAAAGGGGATCAAGCTCGCGATAGCGGGCGGAGAAATGCCCTAAAAGAAGTTGTTTTGCCCCGGCCCGCAAAGCCACTTCTGCAGCCTGCAACGCTGTGGTATGGAAAGTTTCTCCGGCTCTGTCAAGCATATCATTCATAAAAGTAGATTCGTGATAAAGGGTATCCACACCTTTTATCTGCTCAAGATATGTCCAGTTACATATTGTATCAGAGCAATATGCATAAGATCTTGGATCGTCAGGATCGGTAGTAAGTTCAAAAGCCGGATATACCCTGCCTTTGCTGTCTGTATAATCCATTCCACGCTTAATTAACGGAATCATGTCTACCGGAATATTCAGAGCTTCGACCTTCTCCTTTATGATTTTACGAAGGCGTTTTTTCTGGCTAAACTTAAATCCTGTACATGGTATGCGATGTTCCAGGAGAATGGTCTCCACCATAATATCATTATTCTCAAAGATCAGTTCTGAAGACGTTGTTTGAGTAAATTTAAATACAATAGGATACCGTAGCTCTGTCTGAGAATACCTGAATTGTATATCAAGGATTTCCTTAAGCTCCGGCGGGCCATAAATATTCATTGGCCTGGTTCTCCCGTTCAGATGCAACGAAGAAAGTAAACCGACAAGACCAAGATAATGATCTCCATGCAAATGACTTATAAATATATGATTGATACGCTGGGCTTTGATCCCGTTCCGGATAAGCTGCTGCTGGGTGCCTTCCCCGCAGTCGATAAGGAAAAGACGTTCATTTACATTAAGTATCTGTGCGCTGGGATTTCTGTTAAAAATAGGTGTTGCAGAGCTGCTTCCAAGAATAATAACTTCAAATCTCATGCATCTATAACAGTAATTACTCTGCCTCTTTTTTTAAGTCACGTTCAATTTCTTCCATGAAGATCAGGTCAATCGCTTCTTCTACAGAAGGGACTATATTCAAAACGCTGTCCAATTGTGATATTGTCACCAATCTTCCCAGATTTTCACTGATACCGGTAATTATAAAGCTGCCTTCGGCATTCTTACATAACCGGTGCCCAACCAGCAGGCTGCTCAATCCTGATGAATCGGAATATTTAACAGCCGATAAGTCGAGAATAACGTTCCGCTTTCCCTCGGTATTCATTAATATCAGTTCTGATTTCAACTGAGGTGAAACAAGACTGTTTAACTTTGATTCATCCAGTTTAATCAATACGTATTTTTCGTGTTTATCAATAGTGAATTTCATATCCTTTACGGTTTCCGGTACAGAGTCTTACAATATTATAAAATATTTTTCAATTTAAACGATTTATACTATCCAGAATATTATTCCCGACTCTTTCTAAAATATTTTCCTCTTCTGTCTTTCTGAAAGGCTCTCCTGTTATATGCTCATATAGTTCTATGTAGCGCTCTGAGATAGAATGAATAAGGTCTGGAGACATTACGGGTATAGTTTGCCCTTCATGTCCCTGAAACCCGTTTTCAATCAACCATCTCCGAACAAATTCCTTGGATAATTGTCGCTGAGGCTCCCCTTTTTTCTGAAGGTCATCATAAGTATCAAGATAAAAGTAGCGGGAAGAATCAGGTGTATGAATTTCATCTATAAGATAGATCTTTCCTTCAGCCCTGCCAAATTCATATTTAGTATCTACAAGAATGAGCCCCCTTTCGGCTGCGATTTCCGTACCTCTTAAAAATAGTTGCCTGGTATATTCCTCCATTCTGCAATAATCCTCCTCTGATACTAAATTCTGAGCAAGAATATTTTCTCTGGATATGTCTTCGTCATGGCCCACAGCCGCTTTAGTTGTAGGGGTTATAACAGGTTCAGGAAGTTTATCATTCTCTTTCAGGCCCTCCGGTAACAGAACACCGCAAATTTCCCTGCGACCCGCACTATACTCTCTCCAGGCATGCCCGGCAAGATATCCCCTGATTACCATTTCTACTTTAATTGGCTCACAGATCTTACCTATAGTAACACATGGATCAGGGACATCGATCACCCAATTAGGTACAATATCCTGGGTTGCATTCAGGAACCTGGCAGCAATCAGATTCAGTACCTGGCCCTTATATGGGATTGCCTCAGGAAGGATCACATCAAATGCGGATATCCTGTCGCTTGCTACCATTACAAGATATTTGTTGCCAATAGTATATACATCGCGGACCTTGCCCCTATAGAAATTAGTCTGACCCGGAAATTTAAAATGTGTTTCCTTAATTGCGCTCATACCTGAGAATGAATAAATGCTTTAATAATGGCAAAATTATTAATAATTATTAAAATCCTGCCACTACCCAATTAAAATTGATTGTTTTACAAACTATCATGCGATAAGGCTGTCAGAACCTGATTTTTGGTATCCATATTTCCTTTGCTTTCCACCACTCTCAAACTGTACAACATTCCCGGCTCAATGATTATCAACTATAAAAAATGTGCCGAATAATTGGATCAACTTTTTTGAAATCGCCGGAAACTTTCAACTTTCAACTTTCAACTTTCACTGAATATCCCCGTATGCCTCCAGTATCCGCTTAACAAGTTTATGTCTTACTACGTCTTCTCCGTTCAGATAAATAATATCAATACCTTTTATGTCTGCTAAAATCCGTAAAGCGGTATACAAGCCGGATTGTTGTTTTTTCGGAAGGTCTACCTGTGTAACATCTCCGGTAACAATAAACTTCGCCGAAGGCCCCATGCGTGTCAGGAACATCTTTAACTGCATATCTGTGGCATTCTGTGCTTCATCCAGGATAACAAAACAGTTATCAAGGGTCCGGCCTCTCATAAAAGCAAGGGGCGCTATTTCGATAGTACGGTTTTCCAGATATAGTTTCAGCCTTTCGGGTGGGATCATATCATCAAGGGCATCATATAAAGGCCGCAGATAGGGATCGATCTTTTCCTTCAAATCACCCGGCAGGAATCCAAGGTTCTCACCCGCTTCAACAGCAGGCCTGGTCAATATTATCCTTTTTATTTCTTTATTTTTCAGAGCCCTTACAGCCAGTGCGACGGCTGTGTATGTTTTACCTGTTCCTGCGGGGCCTATGGCAAACAGAATATCGCTTCTGTTAATACTGTCAACCATTCTGCGCTGATTGGGAGTACGGGCCTTTACAACTATGCCATTGGGGCCAAAAACTATCGGTTCTCCGCCCGGCAACTGGGGTTTTTCCTGCTGATCTGTACTTACCGGAACAGGCTGTGACTTATCCCCGAGCAATCCTTCCAGTTCATTATTACTGAGGGTATGAAAGGTCTCAACATGCCTGAGTATTTTATCAAAACGAAGCTTAAATGATGCCAGTTCAGTTTCATCACCCAGCACCTTCATTTCTGTTCCGCGCGCAACAATCTTAATTTTAGGAAATTGCTTTTTTATAAGTTCGAAGTACTCATTATTGGAACCCCAGAGTACAATAGGGTTAATGTTCTCAAGATCAATCTTTAATTCGTTCAAGTTATCCTTTTTTTAAGTTTCCTGATTTATTTGCAATTAAAATTTAATATTTGCAGGTTACAATGTAACACAAGAATAACAATAAATATTCACATTTTAATG